>JBFYWX010000005.1:0-16516 GCA_041310825.1 Desulfobacteraceae bacterium
TCCGCGCACAGCCCCGCGGGCATCCAGGTCTCAATTCCCGCCAACTCGGTCATCACGACCCGGCACTCGCAGGCCAGGGCCTCCACCACGACCAGTGGCAGCCCCTCGAAGAAGGAGGGCAGGACAAATAGATCGGCCGCCTGCAGCACCTTGGCGAGCGCTTCCTGGGAAAGTGCCCCCAGGAAAACGACGTTGTCGAGATCCTCGGCCCGCCGGTGAATCGCCTCGGCGCCGGGGTCTGCGGCGGCACCGGCCAAGAGCAGGGTGACCCTCCGGCCCGGCGGGCTCTCGACCTGGCGCATGGCATCGATCAGCCAGGGCACGCCCTTCGGCGCGCTGAGCTTGCCGGCATAGGCCACCACCAGCTCCATACGCCGGCCAGCCGTAGCGGCGGCACCGGGCTTGAACAGCTCGGCCCGGAAGCCGGCGCCCACGATGCTCACCCGGTCCGGGGAGATACCGTAGGCGCGGGCCACATCGGCCCGGTTGGCCGCATGCAGCGCGAACACCCGGTCCACGGCGGCGCAGGCCGGGCGCACGAAGGCAGCGAGCTGCGGGGCTTTCTCGAGTTGCCTCAACTCGGTGCCGTGACTTGAGACGCAAAGCGGCGTCTGCGGGAACATTACCCGGGCGAGAGCGGTCAGGAGCCAGAGATGGTTGGAATGAATTAGGTGAGGTGCGGCGCCTCGGGTGACGGCTGAAAGCGCCTGCGCGAAGGCGTCGAGGTAGCCCTCCAGCATCGATTCCGTGAAGGTGGAAAAGCGCGTCGAAGGGTAGGGCATGATGTCGCTCATGCCGGGGATGGGAAAGGGGACCGGCGGCCGATCGAAACGCACGGCCGTGATCGCCTCGGGTGCCAGCGCCGGGATGTCCGGCAGCGGGTCCTCCCCGGGGATGCCGATCACCGCCCGCTGCCGGTAGCCGGCCGCCGCCCCGTGGTGCACCATGGCGAGGAGCGCGACGCCGCTACCGGTTTTCCCGGGCTGCTGCGAGAGCAGGTGCAGGACGCGCAGATCCCCTTGCACCGGTTCGCGGCGGACGGCGGCCTCCGGCCTGAAGTCGAGGAGCTGCCGGGAGAGGGGGCCGAGCGCGTTGCAGTCGAAGGCGGTGCTCATCCCGGGTCCGGGGTCACGTCCGGTTCCACCTGATAGGCGTTGGCGATGCGGTTGGTGCCGCAGAACACATCGACCACGGCGACGATCTCCCCGATGGCTTCGTTGTCCAGTCCCAGCCGCTTCACGGCGGCGCTGTGCGAGTGGATTCAATACTCGCAGTTGTTGGTGATCGAGACGGCGAGGGCGATGATCTCCTTGGTGCGCAGGTCGAGCTTTCCCGGGCGCATGATCGTCTTGAGCTTCTGCCAGACCGCCTCCAGGTGATCGGGGTTGACCGACATGGCCTTCCAGAAATTGGGGACGAAATCGATCTTCTTGGTGGTCATGATGTCTTGGTAGACCGCCTTGACCTTGCCGGTGGCTTCCGTTTCGCTGATGGTGCGATACAGTGACATGGGGGTGACCTCCGTTATGAAGTGGGGTGGCTGATGTCTGAAGGCCTTTTCGGCATAACCTACCCTGAACCGGCCCGCGGGGTCTTGACCAGGCCCATAAAGATCAGGGCCACCGCAGCCATGAGCGCGCAGCCCAGAAAGGCCCCGTCGTACGTTCCGGTCGCGTCCCGAAGCGCGCCGCTGACCCAGTGGGTCAGGATGGCGCCGGAGCCGTAGAAGGGGGTCCAGGCGCCGGCCACCGTGCCCATGGCCTGCCGGGGGAAGTAATCCCCGGCGCAGGCGCCGTAGATCGGGAAGGTGGCGCCGTAGAATACGGCCATGGCGGCCGTGACCGCGCAGAGCCCAAGCCACGAAATGCCCCCGGGGATCAGAGCGGCCAGGAGCAGAGTGATGCAGGCGTTGGAGACCAGGATCATGCGCTTGCGCCCGAAGAGGTCCGAGAGCGGCAGCACGATCAGGACCCCCGCTATTTGAAAAAGGCCGTGGACCGTGGCGAGCAGGCTCGCCTGCCCGAGCGGGAAGTTCAGTTGGTGTGTGGCGTAGTCCACCATGAAGGTGGTGAATCCGTAAAGCCCGTAGGAGAGAGCGAAATAGGAGAGGCCGATGATCCAGAAGTTGCGCTCGGCCAGGATCCGGCCCAGGGGGACCCGTCCGCCCGCGGGGCTCCGAGCGGGGGGCGGGGGCTCCTCCGGTCCCCAGGGCCGCCGGTTGCGGTCGGCCGGGTCACTTCGCAGCAGGAAGCTGTTCGGCACGGTCAGGGCCAGCGCCGCGAGCCCCAGAAAGTACCAGGCGTAGCGCCAGCTGAAGTGCTCCACCACCCAGGGGAAGACCGCCCCCATGACGGCAAACCCCAGTCCGTACCCTGTCGAGAGGATCCCCAGGGCGAGCCCCTTGCGCCGGATGGAGAACCAGCGCTGGACGAGCGTGATGACCGGCACCCACAGCCCGCTCGCACCCAGGCCGGTGAGACCGAAGGCCACGCAGGCGGTCCAGAGATGCTCGGCAGAGCCGAGCAGCAGGACACCGGCCGCGAGCATCAGAAGGCAGGCGCTGATGACCCGCCGCGCCCCGAGCCGGTCGGTGAGGTAGCCCGTGAACGGGGTGACGACGATGTAGGTCAGCAGGTAGCTGTTGTAGATGGTCCCGCCGGCGGTGCGGCTGAGGCCCAGGTCCCGGATCATCTCGGGCAGGACGACACCGAAGCCCAGCCGTACCGAGTAGTTCACAAAGAGGTTGACGAAGCAGATCGCCAGCATAACCCAGGCCGGGTGAAGGCCGGTCGGACGCTCGGTGGTATCGGCCGGGGAGCGATTCATCCGTTCTGTCCGCGGGTTTCCATCCGCATCACCCCACGTTCAGGCTCTCCCCGCGTCGGGGTACCACGGCATGAAAGCCCGCCGTTTCCAGCGCTGCGGCGAAAGCCAGCGCCTGCGTCTCCTCCCCGTGCACCAGGGCGATGCGCTTGACCCGCAGATTGGACTGCTTCAGAAAGCGCAGCATCTCCTCCCGGTCGGCATGGGCGCTGAACCCGTCGATCTTTTCGACGCGGGCCTTGAGCGGGTATTCCTTGTTGAAGAATTTAACGGCCGGCGGCGCACCGCGCCGCCCGGCGGCCTCGTAGGCGGCTCCCAGCTCCGCGATGCGGCGGCCGAGGGTGTTTTGCGCCATGTAGCCCACGATCAGGATGGTGTTTTTTTCGTTGTGGATCTTGAACCGCAGGTGGTGCAGGATGCGGCCGGCTTCACACATCCCCGAGGCCGCGATGATGATCTGAGGCCGGTCCTGGCGGTTGAGCTCCATCGACTCGGCCACCGATCCGACGAACCGTACTTGGTCGAAGCGGAAGGGGTTCTGACCCTTTGACAGAAACTCGACGTGGGTGTCGCGATCGTATAGTTCGGGGTGCTCGGCGAAGACCCGTGTCAAGTTGGAGGCGAGCGGGCTGTCGACATAGATCGGGACACCGGGCAGGCGCCCCTCATTGGAGAGCTCGTGCAACACGTACAAGAGCACCTGGGTCCGGCCGAAGGCAAAGGCCGGGATCAGGACCGTGCCCCCGCGCTGAACGGTTGCGCTCACCACCTTCAGAAGGGCGGCTTTTAGATCCGCGACCGGCTCGTGGCGTCTTTCGCCGTAAGTGCTCTCCATGATCAGCAAATCCAAATCCCGGTCCTCTGCGGCGAAGTCCAGGGTGGGGTCGTTTAAGATCGGTTTGCCGAAGCGGCCCAGGTCGCCCGTGAAGCCCAGGCGCAGGGGGCGCCCGTTTCCGCGGACAGTGACGATGGCGATGGCCGAGCCGAGGATGTGGCCGGCGTCGTAGAACGTGCAGCTCATCCCCTTGCCGATCGTGACCGGGTGGCGGTAGGGGATGCCGTCGAAAAAACCGAGCGCTTTTTGGGCATCGGCCACGGTGTAAAGGGGTTTGACCTGCTCTAGCCGCAGCTCCGTCGCCAGTCGGTTGATAATTTCGATGTTGAGCTCGTGGCGGCCTTTTTTCAGGATTTTTTGGGCGGCCTCGCGCCGGGAGGCGGTATCCTTCCCCCCCGGCCGGGGGATCCCGCCGTGGGAGAGCGCCGCGCGGACGGTCTTGTAGTTGAGGTAGTCGGCGTCGGACTCCTGGATGCTGGCCGAATCGGGCAGCAGGTAGCCGCAGGCCGACGCGGTGGCGCGCGTGCAGAGGATGCGCCCGTTAAAACCGTTGGCGGTCAAGACCGGGATTCGGCCCGAGTGGTCGATGTGGGCGTGGGAGAGGACGACGTTGGTGAGAAGCCCGAGGTCGAATGGCAGCACCCGGTTCTTCTCGGCGGTCTCGCGCCGTCGGCCCTGGAAAAGCCCGCAGTCGAGCAGGATGCGGTCGTCTCCGGTGTTAAGCAGATGCATCGACCCCGTGACCTCCCGCGCCGCGCCGTAGAAAGTGACCTGCATCGTGCGTGTCCCTCCTGTCCGGTAAAAGGCAAGTGCCCTGCTAAGTAGGCAATGCCAGGGGTCATGTCAACCCTGTCGGCCCCCAGCACCGTTTCTCCCCATCGCTGACAGGGACCCGTCGTGGCGGCCGGTTTGCTCCTGGAATGCATCTCGCCTCTGGCATATTTCGTCCGTCCGTGTCAAAATGAGAAATTCGGGGATTGGAAGAAAAACCCCCGCCATCCGGCGAAGACGTTAGGTGGATTTGGAGCGGCCTAAGGGTCCAAGGAGTCAAGGCCGAAGGATGAAGCGACGCTGAGGCCTATTTCACTCGAACCCTTGAACCCACGGGCACTCAACCCCGGAAAGCCGCCGGCCTCAGCCGGTGCGCGGGTTACTCAGAGCCGAGGATTCTGCACCGATGCCGTTTCCGCTTTCGCTTGTTCCGGCCGCCGTCATGCTGGCCGGTGCTTGGCTGCTGGTCATCTACTACCGGGGCCTCCGCCGGCACCGGCAGGCCGCCGCCCCCGGGCACCCGGTCCGAGGGCCTGCGCATGGCGCTGCCCGGGCGATCCAGGCGGAGGCCGAGCATGTCACCCAGGAGATCGGCGATGTTTGCTCCGGGAGCCTCGCGTTTCTGATCTTGTTCGTGGGGGTGGTCGTGGCCGGTGCGGCGTTCGGGGCCCCGGGGACCCGCTTGGAGTCCTTGGTTTGGGCGGGCGCGGTCGGCTGTGCATTTTTCGGCCTCGGCCTCGCCCGCCTCATCCGATTGCGGCGCACACGCACGCAACTGGGCCGCCGCTTCAACGGGCGGATGGAGGTTGCGCAGGCCTTGAGCTCGCTCGATACTCTGGGGTATCGTCTTTTCCACGATGTCTCCGGCGAGGGGCTGAGCGTTCACCACGTGGTCGCGGGGCGCAACGGGGTCTTTGCGGTGGAAACGACGAGCGGTTTCGCGCCGCCCCGGTCGAAAGGGAGCGGGAAGGCCACGGTGGCTTACAACGGCCATGTGCTGTTTTACCCGCACCGCACCGATGATCAGACCATCCGGCGGGCGGAGGAGCGTGCCGAGCGGCTCTCGCAGTGGCTGCAGCAGGGGGTCGGCGAGACGGTGGCTGTCCGGGCCGTCGTGGCCGTGCCGGGGTGGTTCGTCAAGCGCACCAGCGCCGGGGGGATCCCGGTGGTTCACCCAAGCCAGGTCATGTCGCTTTTCAAATACATCAAGCCCCAGCCCCTGTCGGAGGAGCTGCTTGGCCGCGTGCTCAACCGCCTCGAGCAGGGCGCTTGACAGGGTTTGGACTCCCCCTCCCCTGGCCCCTCCCGCAAGGGGATGGGAATTCGACGGGAGACAGGGCGGTGCGTTCTGAGACACGGCCGATCGCCGTTATGTAACCCGATAGGTTTTGAAAAACGGCTTCTCAGGCCAACGGTTTTTCAATCCTGTGTTCCGTTCGCCGCAGGAAGGAGCTGCGCGTCATCCCCGCCCCGACGGAGTCATACAGAATCAGGTTGGCGGCCTGGAGGGCCTTCAGATTGCGGTTGACGGCAAATCCCTGGATAGTGTCGGGCTGAAGCGCGTTGCGTGCAAGGTCATGCGGCAGCCGCTGCATGCAGACGACCGAACAGTTGCCGCGCACGTGAATGTTGGTCACCATCTTGTCGGCCAGGAACCGGGCGACCGCCTCGCGCTCGGGGGGCTTCCCGTCCCCCAGCACCTGCTCGAGGGTCAGGGGCAGCATGGCGAAGTTGGCTTGGTGCTCGATCAGAAGGTCGATGTCCTGCAGCGCGAGGTGGTGGGGGGCGAGGAGCGCCGCCAAGTGGGGTTTGGCTCCCCGGGTGGCGTAGAGGAACACCCCTTTCCCGTCCATCCGACCATAGACCCCCTCCCGGTCGAACTGGGCCTCGATGAAACCGGCAAAACAGCCGTGGCTGCGGGTCAACGCGTCAATCACCCCGCGGGCGGGGGAAGGCTGCCGGGCGACCGCATCTTCGATCAGGCTCAGGCGAATCGGTTCTCCTTGCTTCAGGAACACGGCTGCCAGGCGGCGGACTCGGCCGGCGGCCGTGTAGGCGGCGGCGATCCTCTGCACGGCCGCCGGTTCGGCCGCGGCGGTCATGAGATCGAAGGCGAAGCCGGCGCCGTAGCCTTCGTAGAGCTCGAAGGCCGAGCGGAAGTTCTGGAAGGCCCCCGCCCGGGCCTCCTGGGGGAATAGGCGCTCCATCAGTGCGTGCTGGACCCGGGCGGCGGTGGCCGGGACCCGACACTCGATGCGGCCGAGCTGGTTGTCGACGATGATCCCCTCGAGCCGGCCCTCACGCGCCCAGGGCATGAGGCCGTCGGCGATCAGGCCGATGAAATCCTCGCCGGGATCGATGAGCGCCTCGGCCGACACGCGGCCGGGCCGTGAGCTTCCGGCCAGCCCCCCGATTTCGAGCGCCGTTGCCAGGGCGTCATCCCCGAAGATGATGTTGCTTGTGTCCAGGGGTTTGAAGGCCTCGGCGCGGTGGATGTTCTCGGCTCCCACGATCACGGCGATGTCTCCGGCCGCAAGTCCCCCGGCGAGGGCCAGCAGGTAAAGGGCCTCGACACTCACGTTGAAGCCGGGGCAGCCGGCGTAAAGGTCGAACACCAGTGCTTCCGGGCAGGCCTTCCGGATGCGGTCATAAAGGTAGAGGCTGGTCGGCCCGGGGTCGAATTTGTCTTCGCCGAGATTGGTGGCGGCGATCAGGACGCGGATCCGGGCGGGGTCGATCCCGGAGGTCTCGAGCAGGTCCTGAAAGGCGAGGAGGCCGATCCGGGTGTCCGTGGGGGCCACCATGCGCGTGCGCACCCCGATGCGCTCGGCGATGGTCTCCGGGGTGACCGGGATCCCGCCCTTGAAGCGCATGCCTTTGTTCTGGTAGATCGAATTGTCGACGAGCCGCCCACCATTCCAGGCGCCCTGGGCGACAATGTCCACCACGCAATCTGCAGCCGCCATCTTCGTCTCCCCCTGTCAGACGTTGAACCGGAAGTTGATAATGTCGCCGTCCTTGACCTCGTAGGTCTTGCCTTCGAGGCGAAACGTCCCGCGGCGGCGGGCCTCGGCCGTGGCGCCGGCGGCCATGAGATCCTCGTAGGCGATGACCTCCGCCCGGATGAAGCCTTTCTGAAAGTCGGTATGGATCACGCCGGCGGCTTCCACCGCGGGGATCCCCCGGCGGATGGTCCAGGCGCGGACTTCGTCGCTGCCGACGGTGAAGAAGGAGGCGAGCCCGAGCACCTCGTAGGAGAGGCGGATCATGAGGTCCATGGCCGAGGCGTCGATCCCGTATCCGGCCATGAAATCGCCGACCTCCTCGGCGGAAAGGCGCGAGAGCTCCTGCTCCAGACGACCGCGTAGCACAAGGCAGCGCTCCCGGGCGGTGAGCTCGCCGATGGCCGGCTGCTGCAGGTCGCCCTCGTTGTTGTTGAACACCACCAGCACCGGCTTTGCCGAGAGCAGTGCAAAGCCTCTGAGCGTCTTGGCGCTCGCAAGCTCCGGCCGGTGGCGCAGCGGGGTCTCGGCTTCGAGCAGTTTCCGGCTTTCTACGAGGTGGTGGTGTTCTTCGAGGTCCATTTTTTTCCCGCGGCGCTGGTCGAGCTCGATGCGCTCCAGGCGTTTTTCCACCTGCACCAGGTCCGCGAGGATCAGCTCCTGGTCGAGCGCGTGGAAGTCCCGGTGCGGGTGGCGCTCCAGCCCATGGTTGCGTACCACGTGGATCAGCGCATCACACTCCTTCACCGCCTGCCAGGGGCTCTGATCCTTTTTCGGCCCCCCGGTCCCGGGCAGCAGGTACTCCACCTGGGCGTATATCGTCTTGCGGGGTGAGAACATCCGACTCAGCGCATCGACACGCTCATCGGGCACCCGCACCACGCCGAGGCGATCCTCGCTGCGAGAGGCCGGGTCCGCCCCCAGGCGGCTCAGCGCTTCGAAAATCGTTGCTCGGCCGGACAGGGGCAGGCCGATGATTCCCAGCTTCATGTAGAATGACCTCTCTGAAAAAAAGGTTCACAGGCGCTCGGGCGAGGGGGCTCCCCCGGCCGGCGGGCAGGACCCCGGCGGCGGGAGCGAACCGCCCGATCAGGGCTTCTTTGCGGCCTTGGTCAACTCGCTGAAGTCAAAGGTGCCGGAAGCGTCGAACGGCACCAGCGGGGGCAACATCCCGCCGAGGCGCAGTCGGCCGCTCGCGCGGTAGGTGAGCTGGCCGATCTGGTGGACCCCGATCATGCTTCTCACCATCTGGATGACAGACGAGTAGGCGTGGAGGGACAGGAGTTCCGACCCGAAGGCGGGAATGCTCACCGAGGTGGGGGAGGCGCCGGAGGCAAACGGCGTGTCGTTGATCTCAAGGTCCAGGGTGACGGCTTGGACATCCAGCACCATGTCGTTCGGGTTGACCACGCGCAGCTGCACGAGAAAAGCAGTTTCCAGCCCGCTGCTCTGCAGGATCTTGATGTCGGCCAGCGAGATGCGGGGGGGCTCCAGCCCTGTTCCGAGGCTGGCGCAGCCCCCGAGGATCATCACGGCCGCCAGCGCGGCGGTGAGCTTCCGAGCAGAATTGAATCCGGTCATGGACGCCTCATTTTTTCCCCGGCAGGATGTTTTTGAGCAGGCTGCCGGCCTTTTCCTGAAGCGTGGGGGCGTCGGTCGCGCCCGGGGTCAGGATGCCCTTGATCGTGTCCCGGGCCATGCTCTCCAGGTCCGGGCGGAAGACCGGGTTGGCGAAGCTGCCTGAGACGAGGACGGGAACGGAGAGTCCGGCCCGGTCTTTTTCGTCACCCTGCCCCTTGATCGTGCCGACCAGCCTGGGCTCCAACCGGAAGTCCAGGGTCTCCCGGACCAGGTCGGCCTTGCCGGCCGCCTGAAGCCGCAGGAGCGGCGAGCGCAGCGCCGCCTCGCGTGTTGTGAAGACCCCGTCCTGGAGGGTGAACGGTACCGCGAGCTCCGAGAAATCCGTGCGCGGCCGGGGGCCGGATGCGGCCTGGCCGGTGAAGGCCGTCTTGATGTTGCGTACCATCCCGGCCAGGTCGAAGCCCACGATGGCGCCGTTTGCGAAGTCGAGGCTGCCCTTGCCGTTCAGGGTCTGCTTGATGCGGGCCGCGTCATCGCCGGCCATCGACAGGTTGATGCGGGCGTTCGCGGCCCCCTCGATGAAATCCTTGCCGGCCAGGTCCTTCAGGAGCGGGTTCGCCTGCACCTTGTCCACGGCCAGCTGAACCTCGGTGACCGGGCGCTCGCCCTTGACGTTCACGACGGTTTTCCCGGCGGCCGAGCCTTGGTAGAGTTTGAGATCGAAGGGATCCAGGGAGATGATGCCATCCCGGGCGGTCACCTTCAGATTCACCTCCTCGACCGTGGCCTTGCTGACCACCAGGCGTCCGATCGTGATCTTTCCGTCCATGACCAGGGTGCGCAGCGGGCCGTAGTCGGTTTTCGCAGCGGGGGCGGCGGGCGGCGCCGGCGTCGCTCCGGACGGTTGCGGCCCGGCGGGGGGGGGTAAATACCGGTCCAGATCGATTTGATCGAGAACGAGGTCGAACGCCAGGTTGGGCTTTGCGAATTCTATCGCCCGCAGGCTGAAGTTCAGCTTGGACTGGTCGAGCTCGAGCCGACCCTCGCTCAGTGTGGCGGAGGCGGCGTCGGCCTTTACGGCGGCTGTGAGCGTCAGTCGCTCGAGGGTCTTGGGGTCGGCGGTGGCCGGGACGCTCTGGCCGAACTCGGCCAGCAGCCGGCGCGGGGAGAATTCCGCCACCTCGATCGTGAGATCGGCCCGGGGGCCGGCCATCAAGTTGCTGAGGACCCCTTTGACGATCAGCTTGAGGCGGCCGGCGGCCTCGAGGCTGAGCTCCAGAGGCAACGGCCCCTTGCCGGGCTCCGTCCCCACGGGCCCGAAGCGCCCCTGGGCGGCGACGGGCTTCCCGTTGAGCGCGGCGCTGAGGGCGAAACGTACCGGCCGGTCCAGGGAGACCTCCTGAAGCCCCAGGTTGACACTGGAGACTTCCTGCCGCGTTCCGGCCTTGTGGTCGATCCGTACGATGCGTCCGTCGGCAACGCTCAGCTCCCCGACCGCCAGGGACTGGATCGGCAGCTCGGCCGGCGCTGGCGCCCCGCCCGGTGCGGGGGGCTCGGATTTGGGGCTTTTGGCGGAGCTCGTGTCGAAATCCCAGTTGACGCGCCCGTCCCGGTTCGTGATCAAAAACACCCGCGGCCCGGCAATCACGAGCCGCTCCACCTGGACATCGCGAAAGAGAAGCGGCAGCAGCTTTACCCGCACCTCGAAGGAGCGGATGGTCAGAAACTCCGGTTCCGCAAAACCGGCCGCGTTGCCCAGCCGTAGATCCGAAAAGGAGACCCCGGCCCACGGGAAGAGCGACAGGCGGACGTCATCGCCGACCGCAAACGGGCGGCCGCTGGCATCAGAGATCATCCTCTCGAGCGGCTCGCGGTAGTGCCGGGCGTCGATGAAGCGCGGTATGATCAGCAAGGCGGCAATGACGATCACCACCAGGCCGACACCAGCGATCCCCACCCATTTGACGACGGATTTCATGCCTTCCTCCCCTGCCGACCGCCGCCGTTCGCAGGCCGTCGGCGTTCGGTCGTTAATGCTGAAACGCTAATCACCGAAACGCCGGTATTCAACCTGCCCCCGTAATGCCTGGATTCAGCTTGACCGGCGCTGACATCAACATGTTGGGGGTGCACGGTATTTGACTCACTACCGAAAGCGTGTTAACCTACTGAAAAACTCAAGCGAGGAGAGAATTCCCCATGATGACCGTCGAGCGGCTGCACGAGATGTTCGAAGCCCACCCGAACGATACCGAATTGAGTTTCGAAGGCAGGTGCCACGATTGCCACAAAGAGGTCAATGTCCGCGTGGCCTTGGACCCGCAAGGGTTTGCCGTCAACGGCGGGGCGCTCTTCGAACCCGAGCCGGCAAAGTTCTTCACCAAGTGCGACGCGTGCTTTCGGGCAAACCCCCTGTTGACCGGTTTTCGCAATTGTGAGGTCTACAGCCGGGTGGTCGGCTATCTCAGGCCTGTTTCCCAGTGGAATGAAGGCAAGCAGGCGGAGTTTGCCGACCGGAAAACCTATCGGGTGTGAGCCCCGTTTTTATTTTTTGCGGCCGGCCAGGGCACTTTGAAGCTTATCGGCCAGCGCGCCGAAGGTTCCCCTGGCCGCGGGGGCAAAGTGTTGCCAGTCGCCCTCTTCATCCGTGCCGGCCGGGGCGAGTGAAATCCGGCGTCGCGGCACGTTGACCTCTTCCACCGCCACGGATACGGTTTCCCCCTCACGGATTTTGTCGAGCATGGCGGCGGCCGATGAGCGTTTGATGCTTCCGATGGGCAGCAGGCCGGTGATGCCCGGGGCCAGCCGCACGAAGATGCCGAACTTCTCCTTTTTTTCGACCACCCCTTCCGTGCGCTTTCCCACCGGGAACCGCTCGATCACCTCGGCCCACGGGTCGCCTTCGGCGTCTTTCAGGCTGAGTGCGATGCGCCGCTTTTCAAGGTCAATCCCCTTGACCGCAACGGTGACCGTATCCCCCGGTTTTACCAACTCCTCCACTTTCAGCACGCGGCGGGTGTAGCTCATCTCGCTGATGTGGACCAGCCCCTCGAGGCCCGGGGCGACCTCCACGAACGCGCCGAAATTCATGCAGCGGGTAACCCGGCCCCGCACCACGTCGCCTGCCCGCAGTTTTTCCTCTACACTGAGCCACGGGTCTTCTTCAAGCTGCCGGATCGACAACCCGATCTTGGATGGTTTTTCCCCGGTTCCCGGCTCGATGCCCAACACCTTAACGCGCACCCGGTCCCCGGGTTTCAGGACCTCTTCGGGCAGCGCGGTCCGCGACCAGCTGATCTCGGAGACGTGGACCATGCCCTCGACTCCGGGGGAGAGCGACACGAACGCGCCGAAAGGCAGCAGCCGCGTGACCTGGCCGTCGAGAACATCCCCGGCCTTGAGCGACTCCATGAACTGCTTTTTCAAGGCCTCCAGTTCCCGGTTCAGGAGGCTGCGCCGGGAGACGACGATGTTGCGGCCTTTGTCCTCGAAACGGGTGATCAGGAACTGGTAGGTGGCGCCCACGTGGGCGGCGGGGTCGTTCACCGGGGCGAGGTCGATTTGGCTGATGGGGCAAAAGGCCCGCCGCTGCATGACATCGACGACAAACCCTCCCTTGCAGGGTTCCTTGACCTTGCCTTCCACCGGGGCTTTCTTCTGGTAGGCCTCGCGCAGGGCCTGGGCTCCGCCGGCACCGGAGACGGCACGGGAGAGGCGGATCTCATTTTCGCCCACTGCCGCCACGTATAGCTCGATCTCATCGCCCTCTTGGACGGTGAGGTTCCCCTCGGCGTCGAGAAGCTCCTCGCGGTCGACAACGGCATCGATCTTCGTTCCGCTGTCGACGAAGACCGCGTCTTTGCCGACCGACACGATGCGGCCTTTGACCCGGTCGCCGATGCGCACCTCGGTGGTTTTTTCCACGCTGTAGGCGTCGAGCAGCGCGGCAAAACTCTCTTCGGTTCCTGGTTCGCTATGCTCTTCGGTCATGAAACCTGTGCCTCCACTCAAATTAGTCGGGCCGCGATGAAATGCCCAGCGCCTTATTACCAGCCCTCAAAGCCGGTTTCAAGGCGAATCAGTGATTGACAAAACAAGAGCTCTTGCGTAAGCCATGAGCCGGTAAGGACCCCTTCACCGGCCGACGTCGCATCCCTTGATCCAGGTCCGACGGCGGGCGTCGGGCGGTAGAGTGAAACCCTGTTCCGCGCAAGGAGTTCAGCCTCGATGAGCGAGCAAGAATACCTGATGGAGAGCGAGGACGAGGCGCTGCGACTGGACCTCAAAACGGACGGTGGGGTGGTGGAGGAGCATGCACGCTGGGCCGGTCTGCGACCCGGCATGCGCGCGGCCGACCTCGGCTGCGGGTCGGGGAAGACCACCTTCCACTTGAACCGGCTGGCCCAACCGGGGGGCAGTGCGCTGGGGGTGGACATCGCGCCCCAGCGCATCGACTTTGCCCGCACGCATTACCAGGCCGACGGGTTGGCACCGTCAGGGATATCCGCGGGCCGCTGGCGGATCTGGGCACGTTCGACTTCATCTGGGTCCGGTTCGTGCTGGAGTACTACCGTGGCCAGAGTTTTGACATCGTGCGCCACCTGGCCGGCCAGCTTCGACCCGGCGGCACGCTTTGCCTGATCGACCTGGATTGCAACTGCCTAAGGTTTCACGGGTTTCCCGAGCGGACCGAACGGGCGATCCAGGGCATCATGCAGCGGCTGGAAACGCACTGCAACTTCGACCCTTACGTGGGGGTCAAGCTGCATTCCTTTCTTTTCGACCTGGGCTTGGAGGAGATTCAGGTCCTGGTCGCCCCCCACAACCTCATCTACGGCTGCTTTCAGGAAAACGCCAAGTTCAACTGGAAAAAGAAGGCCGAAATCGCCGGCAAGCTCTCGGGGTATCCCTTCGCGGAATATCCGGGGGGCTACGAGGAGTTCACGGCCGAGGTCGACCGGCTCTTTTCCGACCCCCGGGTTTTTACCTACACGCCGCTGGTGGTTTGCCGGGGGTGCCGGCCGCTGGCGTAAGCCGAGTGCGGGCCGGCGCCACACGTCGGGGGGAGGGTGTCCGCGCTAAACGTAACGGGTGAGGCGGCTGAGGTACTTGGCGTAGGCCTGTCCGGCCTCGACGATGTCGAATATCCAGAGATGGTAGGTTTTTTCAAAGGGGATCGCGTGCTCCTGGAGGTAGGTGGTGGGATGGACCAGCGCGACCACCTCCTCCAGGCCCACCTGACGGGCGACCTGAGAGAGGGCGGTTGCGAAGATCTCCGGACGAAGCCCCTGCGGGTCGATGACCACGGCCTGAAGGCAGTGGGTGAGATCCGAAAGGTTCAGGCCGATTTCGGAGATATTCGCGATGATTACCGCTTTGATTCGGTCCCCCTGGTTCAGTGCGAAAAATTGCCGCTCGCGCTTCAATCCGAGGCGCCGGAACTCGTGAGACAACTCGTCCTTCCGCCAGTTCGTCGGCAAGAGGTCGAACGCCTTCAGCATCAGGCCGCCGCAGGCAAAGGCGTAGAAGTCGCTGAGATCATCCATCTCCTTTTGCCCGGCCGGTGCCAGCCGCCAGGACTCCGGCAGCCCCGCCTCCGTCTCGGGCAGGCCGCTCAGGTTCAGGTAGGCAAACGGGTCGATTGAACAGCCTCTCGGGTTCTTGAGGTATTGCGCGAATCCGCCGAAGAGCCGATGTGGAAACCGGTTCTGGGGCCGGTAGTAGCAGGCCAAAAAGTTCGTGTGAAGGCTTTGGATGCGGAAGGTGTCGTGGATGAAACGACTGATCTGGTCCAGCACCACCAGGCCGGCTTTGTTCAGGGCGCTCTTGCGGGCGGCGTGGTGGTGAATCAGCCATGTGTTGTGCCAGAACCGAATCATCGCCATGTGGCCTAAGATGACGCCGTTGTTCTGGTAGACGAAGTGCCGGGCGATTTGCGGGTTGCGGGTGTAGAGCTTTTCGTAGGTCTCCTTGATCTCCTTTTTGCGGGTGTGGATCAGGGCATACTTGCGTGGATAGATGAACCCGGTTTCAAACAGAAAGTCCCAGAGCGCGTCGAGGTCGAGCTCATTGCAGATTTAGGAATTGCGGTCCTTGCCCTGGTGCAGCATGGCCAGGAGCTTGACGTGGTCTTCGGCCGACATGTCGATCAGCGCCAGCCCGCAGCGGATGGTGCGGTTTTCGCCGTCGGGCGTCATGAATTTTCGGAAAACGACCTGTGCGCTGCAAGTGAGCTTGAAGCTGTTGGCAAACCAAATTTCAACCTTGGGCAGCGTCAGGCCCGGCATCAGGATGGCGGACTGCTCCTCCTCCACGGCGAAACCGGACCCGGACAGATCGATCACGCTCAGGTCCACCCGCCGCCTGGTGAGCGGATGCCGGAAAATGAGGTTGGGCGAAGGGGTCAACGCCTGCCGTTGGCTGCGGATCTCGGCTTTGCGGTAGCGCAGGATCTCCTGCTTGAGGGGCTCCAGGACGAAGCTGCGAACCGATTCGCCATCGGCGCTGCGGGTGATGCTGCACTCTCCGGAGAAAAAAGTCTGGGGGCCCTTGAAGAAGACGACGTTCACCGGCAGCGCGGGGTCGATCCAATCGAAGCGCTGCGGCGCCGCCGCCTTGAGCTCCACCCGGAAGGAGAAGGCGTTGAAATCCAAGAGCCGCCCCGCGAACGAGGAGGAGTTCTGGAGTAGGAAGACCGAGATGTCGTGGCAGGTCTGCCGCTCGACCTTGCGGTGGCTGATCTCATGGCTGAGACTCGGCAGGCTCAACCGGACGCCTTCGGCTGTGATTTCCAGGACCTCGGGGAGCACGCGGATAAAGCGCTGGCCGCGGGGGACCATGATGCAGTCCAGGGTGAAAGATTGGAGTACGGCGGGCATCTCGGCGGGATTGGCCCACCGGCATTCCAGCTCATTACCGAAACAGGGCATCGGCACGGCCGGCACAATCTGCCGGCGATCGTAGCGGGGATGGGCAAAATGGACCTGGATGAACTCGTCCTGAAAATGCGCCAAGTTCAGGCGGTTGATGAGAAGGTCCCGGGAGATCTTGCGGCCGGGTTCGGCCAGCGGCTCCGGTGCGTCTGCCGCCGGGGTATAAGCCAGCAGGCACCTCTCAGCGTCGGTGACTCCGGAACTGGCCGGGGGGGATACGGCCGGGGCGTTGGGCGCCCTTTTCTCGGCGACGGGCGGGAGGTTCACTGGGTGCAAAAGGGTGGTCACATTCTTCATGGCATTCTCCGTCGCGTGCGGGGATGCCTTTCGCGCGTGATGTCATCGCAGCCCCGCGGAGGTGAGTCGATCCCCCCCTGCTAACGCAGGCCGGCGTCTACCCGACCATGCATCCGGACCTAATGCGAATCGTGGGGGTAAGCCGAAATTTAGCCTAGACATTATGGTTGACAGTTCAACACCGGGAACAAGGAAACGCCGTTGCTATGAACCCGCGCAAAAGCCTCCCGGGCTCCGACGAGCATTTCTGGGCCCATTCTCGCCCGGGAGCCCTT
>JBFYWX010000038.1:0-6982 GCA_041310825.1 Desulfobacteraceae bacterium
TGGCGACGGGCGAGGCGCCGCCGATGGCCCCGGCGGCCTGGAAAGCGACCGGGGCCATGCAGCCGCTGCTGGTGAAAAGAAAAGCGCCCAGTGCGCTCAACGCAAACCCGTTCTTGTAAGAAACGCCCATTTCCTGTTTTTCCCTTCTCACCCTGTTAGAGCGCGGATTCAATCTCTGTAACGATGCGCCGCGCCGCCGCAGGCGGGTCCTGGGCATCCCGGATCGGCCGGCCGATCACGAGATAGTCCGAGCCGCCCCTCACCGCCTCGGCCGGCGTACTCACCCGCTGCTGGTCGTCCGTCCCGCTGGCCGCCCACAGCGGCCGGATCCCCGGCGTCACCGTGATGAACCCCGCCCCGAACTCGGCCTTGATCGCGCCCGCCTCGAGCCCGGAGCAGACGACCCCCGCACAGCCGGCCTGCTGCGCCATCCGCGCCCGCCGCAGGACGAGCCGCGGCAGGTCCCCCGCCAGTTCCTCGCGGAAGCCGGCCGCGGCGATGTCCTGAGCCGATACACTCGTCAGCACCGTGACCGCCAGCACCCCGACCCGCCCGCCGCTGCCGGCGACGGCAGCCTCGAGCATCCGCTGGCTCTCGCCGCAGTGCACCGTCGCCAGCCTCACGCCCAGCGCGGCGACCCCGGCCATGGCCCGTGAAACGGTCGCCGGGATGTCGTGCAGTTTGAGGTCCAGGAACACACCGGCCGGACCGGCGGAGTGGATGAAGGCGATGATCTCCGGCCCGGAGCGAATGAACAGCTCGAGCCCCACCTTGAACATGCCCACCCCACCGGCGAGCATGGTCACGTAGCGCTTCGCCTCCTCGCCCGACGCGACATCCAGCGGGAAGATCAGATAGTCCTTCGGAGACTTCATCGGCGTTGATCCTCGGTAACGGCTCAGGTGTTTGGGCTGAAGGCTGAAGGGTGATCATGATCAGCCGCAACACCATCACCGGCCAACGCACCCGAACGATTTTGGCCTCGTGTGATCGTGCCTAGTTTGTCCCTAAAAGCCTTCAGTTTTCAGCCTTCCGTCTATCTACCTGAGTACGACCCTTGAACCCTCATCCATCGCCGTAGTGCTGCCGCACCCAGCGCTGATAGTCACCGGTCTTCACGCCCTCGACCCAATCGCGGTGACCCAGGTACCACTGGATGGTCTGGCGCAGGCCGGTCTCGAAGGTCACCTGCGGCGCCCAGCCAAGGTCCTGTTCGATTTTGCGGCTGTCGATGGCGTAGCGCAGGTCGTGGCCCGGCCGGTCCTTCACGAAAGTGATCAGGCCCCGGCGCGGCCGCAGGACGGCATCCGGCAGGATCTCGTCCAGCAGGTCGCAGATGAGGGCGACCGCGTCGATGTTCGCCACCTCGCAGCGGCCGCCGATGTTGTACGTCTCCCCCCGTTTGCCCCGCTCCATGATCGCCCACACCGCGCGGCAGTGGTCCAGCACGTGGAGCCAGTCCCTCACATTGCGGCCCTGGCCGTAGACGGGCAGCGGTTTGCCCTCGGCCGCATTCAGGATCATCAGCGGGATCAGCTTCTCCGGAAACTGAAAGGGGCCGTAGTTGTTGGAGCAGTTGGAGATCGTCACCGGCAGGCCGTAGGTGTGATGGTAGGCCCGCACCAGGTGATCCGAGGCGGCCTTGGAGGCCGAATACGGGCTGTTCGGCCGGTACGCCGTCTCCTCGGTAAAATACCCGTCGGGCCCGAGCGAGCCATAGACCTCGTCGGTGCTCACATGGTGAAAAAGCACGAGGTGCTCGGCGCGCTCCCGTGCGGCCTCCAGCAGCGTGAACGTGCCATGCACGTTGGTCTTGATGAAAGCCTCCGGGGTTACGATCGAGCGATCGACGTGAGACTCGGCGGCGAAGTGGCAGACGGCGTCGATCGCGAAACGACCGAAGAGATCCGTCATGGCGCTCCGGTCACAGATGTCGGCGTGAACGAAAACGTAACGGTCTGAGAATTTTTCCGCGATATCGGTGAGATTCTCCGGGTTGCCGGCATAGGTCAGCTTGTCGACGTTGACCACGCGCCCGTCGAACCCGCTTTCCGTCAGCAGGCACCGGATGAAATTCGATCCGATGAATCCGCAGCCGCCGGTGACGAGAATGTTTTGCATAGCAGGTGTCTGGTGTTGGATTTTTGGTGTTTGGTGTTTGGCCGCATGCCCTCTGCCCATTGAAAGCATATCCTAATTCTCGGCTCCTATACATATTTTTTTCTTGCCGCGCACGGCAAGAAAAAAAGTTGAATCCAAAAACGCGCCATGCTATAGAATTTGTAACTACTCAGGTAAGTTAGACTGAAGGCTGAAGGCTTTTAGGGACAAAGCTTGGGTAGTCACACAAAACCTTGGGCATTTGAGTTGGCGATTGAACCAACGGTTGTAGAAACCGAGAAAGTCTTGAATGGCTTGATCCGTGCTTTGCGAGACGTTTTATAGCCTTCAGCCTAACCACCTCTGCAGTCACAATAATTTAACCACACAGGCCCATGGGACACCACCACGTCAGTGCGGGAAGCAATTTTGTCGGCACCCGGCAGCCGCTGGTTCTGGAAGCGTACCTGGCGACCTGTGTCGGGCTTGCGCTGGTGGACGAGACGGCGGGAGTCGGCGGGCTCGCCCATTTTCTGCTCCCCGAACCGGTTTCGCTCGCCGGCACGTTCCAGCCGGAGAAATATGCATCGAGCGGCCTGCCTCTTTTCCTGAAGGCCCTCTGCGACGCCGGAGCCCGGCACGCGCACCTGAAGGCCACCATCGCGGGCGGGGCGCTGATCGGCCCGCTCGATGAGATGGATATCAGCCTCAACATCGGCGGCCGGACCGCGGAGACCGCCGAGACTATTCTGCGCAAGGAAGGCATCCCGATCACCCACGCCGAGACCGGCGGCTTTTTCTCCTGCTGCATCCGCCTGGACATGCAGACCTGGGCGTGCCGCATCGAGCCGGCCGACCTCGGCAAGACGGAGTCCCACCGGCCCGCAACGCTTCCCAGCCTCGCGGACATCGACCGGGCCGTGGAGCGCCTGCAGCCGGTGCCCCAGGTCGCCCTGAAGATCATGCGGCTCATCGAAGAGGAGGAGGAATATGACGTTCGCGTGCTGACGGCGGAGATCCACAAGGACCAGGTCATCAGCGCGCGGACGCTGCAGCTTGCCAACTCCGTGATGTTCGCCCACCGCCACCGCATCGAATCCCTGGACCAGGCCCTGATGTACCTGGGCGTCAACCTGCTCATGAAGTACGTGATCGCCGCGGCCATCGACGGGTTCTTCGCCCAGTCGGCCTCGGGCTATTCCCTGTGCAAGGGGGGGCTCTACCACCATGCCGTCGGCACGGCCGTGATCGCCGAGCGGCTGGCGCAACTGACGGAAGCGGCCAGGCCCGGCCTGGCCTACACCGCGGGCCTCCTGCACGCCATCGGCAAGGTGGCCCTCGACCAGTACCTGTCCCTTGCCGATCCGCTGTTTTACCGCCGCTTGTTCGAAAATCCGGCAATGGATTTCACCCAGGCGGAACGGGAAGTCTTCGGGGTCGACCACACCGAGGTCGGCCATCGTCTGGCGGTCAAGTGGGTTCTGCCCGATTCGTTGGCCGAGGCCATCCGCCATCACCACGTGCCCGAGCGCGCCGAGCAGCACGGAAACCTTGCCCATATCGTGTTCCTGGCGAATTTTCTGATGTCCTGCTTCCGGGCCGGGCTCCAAGTCGAAAAGCTGGATGCGGGCCTGCTGGCCTCGCGCCTGGCCGCCATCGGACTGTCGGTCGACCAGTTCCCGCAGATCGTGGACATGATCCCAGTGACGGTGTTCGAGGCCGCCCCCACGGCGGCGATAGCGGCATGATGCCCGGCGCATCCCCCGGCAGATGCGCCCTGGTATGCGAGACTCCACCATGAACATGACTGAACAACAGCGACATCTCCTGCGGCTGCTCCCGGCCGTCGACCGCGTCATCGCTCTCGCGCAGAGCGAGAACGGCTTCGAACGGGTCCCCACTTCGGTGGTCGTCGGCTCGATCCGCACCGTGATCGAGGCGCAGCGCCGCCGCATCCGCGAGGGCAACGGCACCCTCACCGAGGCGGAGCTGACCGATGCGGCCATCATGGAGCGGGTCAAGGAGACGGTGCGGCTGACCATGCGCCCGAACCTCCGGCGCGTGGTCAACGCCACCGGTATCGTGGTGCATACCAACCTGGGCCGTTCGCTGCTGGCGCGGGAGGCGGTCGAAAACATCGTGACCGTCGCCGCCGGCTACTCGAACCTCGAATACGACCTGGCGCAGGGCAAGCGCGGCTCGCGCTATGCCGCTGTCCAGGACCTCCTGTGCGAGATCACCGGCGCGGAGGCCGCCATGGTGGTCAACAACAACGCCGGCGCGGTGCTCGTCAGCCTCGAATCCCTGGCGCGGAACCGCCAGGTCATCGTCTCCCGCGGCGAGCTCGTCGAGATCGGCGGCTCCTTCCGCATTCCGGACGTCATGGCCAAGAGCAACGCCGTGCTGCGAGAGGTCGGGACCACCAACCGCACCCACCTCCGGGATTACGAAAGCGCCATCGCTCCCGAAACCGGGCTCCTGCTGAAGGTTCATTGCAGCAACTACAGTATCGTCGGCTTCACGCGGCAGGTGTCGCTGAAGGAACTCGTCGGCCTGGGGGCTGCGCAGAACCTGCCCGTGATGGAGGACCTCGGCAGCGGCACCTTCATCGACTTCTCGCGCTACGGCCTGCTGAAAGAGCCTACCGTGCAGGCCTCGGTCGCAACCGGCGCCGACGTTGTCACCTTCAGCGGCGACAAGCTCCTGGGAGGCCCCCAGGCGGGGATCATCGTGGGGAAGAAAACCGTCATCGAGCGCATCCGCCAGAACCCCATCAGCCGGGCGCTGCGCATCGACAAACTCACCCTGGCGGCCCTTGAAAGCACGCTGCGGCTTTACCGGGACGAGGAACGGGCCGTGGCGGAGATACCGACCCTGCGCATGCTGACCGAGACCGAGACCGCGGTCGCGGCGCGCGCCGCGGTGCTCGCCCAAGCGCTGGCCGGTCTATCCGACGCGCGCCTCGCAATCGACCTCGTGCGCCTGCCGTCCAAGGCCGGCGGCGGCGCCCTGCCGCTGCTGGAGCTGCCGAGCCGCTGCCTGCGCATCCGCGTCGACGGGCTCTCCGCCAATGCGCTCGAGCTGCGCCTGCGGGGTGGGGATCCGCCCATCATCGGCCGCATCGAGGACGATGCCTTCGTGATGGATGTGCGCACCCTTCAGAACGACGAATTCCCCATCATCGAATCGGCCCTGGCGTCGATTCTGGAAACCGATTGAGACATGGCCCACCGCAAGAGAAAAATCGCACGCAAGGCAGGCTCCAGCCGCCACTTCCTGCTCTCCCAAGCCGACACCCGGCAGGTCGAAGAGGCACCGGAATACGACGCCGAACATGTCCGCGACCTGTTGGCCGCGGAGTTTCCGGACCTCCCGTGGGGGACGGGGTTGCGCGGCGCCTGCGCCAAGCGGCTCAAGGCGGTCGGCCGCTTTGCGGCCATGGTCGTACGCCCGGATGAAGCCCCCGGAAGGCAGCTGCCCCTCGTGGCCGGTCCCGATCCCGGGCCGCTCCTTTCGATTGCCCACCGCCTCGCCCGGGTCTGCCACGACATCGGCGGTTTCTGGGGAATCGAGGACCACGGGCTGCCGGCCGGATTCCTGCCCGGCTTAAGCGCAGCGGAGGGGCTAACCGCGGCCAAGGCATTCCAGCACGCGCTGCGCGAGCAAACCGACGGCACGCTGACCGTGGGGGTCGCCGTCCACCCCACCCTCGACTATGCCGTGCACGAGACCGTGGTGAACGCCCGCAAGGCCGCCGACCACGCGGCCTTCTTCGGCCCGGGCAGCTGCGCTGCCTTCGATGCGGTCAGCCTCAACATCAGCGGCGACAAGTGCTTTGAACACGGCGACACCGAGGCGGCGATCCGGGAGTTTCAGCGGGCCCTCGCCCTGGACCCCGCCAACGTGAACGTGCGCAACAGCCTCGGCGTTTGTTACGCCGTGCTCGGCGACTACGAGGAGGCCCTGCAGCAGTTCGCAGCGGCCGTCAGCCTGGACAGCCACGAATACATGGCGACCTACAACATCGGCCTCGTCCACTGGCTGCTCGGCCGCAAGGAGGCCGCCCTCACTCATCTGCTGCAGGCGAGCGCCCTGCGGGGCGACGTGTTCGAGATCCTGTTCCAGATCGGAAAGCTCCAGCTGGACCTGCATCAGCCGCACGCCGCCCGCGAGAACCTCGAGCACGCCGGCCGACTGCGCACCAAGTCCGGCGGCATCTACCGCTACCTCGGCGACTGTTACGCCGCCCTCGACCTCTCGGAAAAAGCGATTACGGCCTACAAGAAAGCGATCAAGTTCAACTCGAGCGACCCCACCGCCCTGTCCGCTTTAGGCTGCCTGTTCGACGGCAAGGGCGAGAACCCGGACATATCGTTGATGTTCTGCCGGGAGAGCGTCAAGCTCGCCCCGGAGAACCCTTTGTTCCGCCACCGGCTGGGCGCCCTCTGTTTGAAGCAGAACCGTCTGGAGGATGCGCTGGAACACCTGGAGGCGGCCGCCCGCCTCGGCCGCGACACCGCCGGCGACATCCGCCGGGTGCGGGAGCGAATGGAGGGGCGGACCTGACAAGCATGCTCCACTTATTTATATGAAAATGGCAACTACTCAGGTAGATAGACTGAAGGCTGAAGACTGAAGGCTTTCAGGGACAAGGGTACTACGAAATACGCGAAAGACACGAAAAGGGGAAGCGACTTGCTTGGTGGCAGGTTGTGGCGCGCGACGCCGTCCTATCGGTAATGAAGGCCCTTGTAGGAGTGGCTTCCCATGGCCACCGTAGCCTTCGGCGAAGGTCGGCAGCCACGATCGGCGCGGCAAGACGTTTATAGGCTTCAGCCTTCAGTCTAACCACCTGAACTGAAACGGAAGAAATGCCTATGGC
>JBFYWX010000143.1:0-13416 GCA_041310825.1 Desulfobacteraceae bacterium
ACGGCGCCGTTGATGGCGATCCAGACGGCGAACTGCCCGATCGAGCAGCGTTTCACCCCGTTGGGAATCAAAGCAGCATCCATGTGTCCACCCTCGTTGCCGGTTTAAGTTGCACGCGCGCCCGCCACGCGCTCATCAGGCCTTCCCGGACCGACGCACCTCGTTGTCACCGGCCCGGCGCACCCATTCCCTGCTGGAGAGGTAGTAGATCTTGGGGTTGGTGCCCAGCCGCTCTAAGAGCCGGAACGCCTTGGGGTTGCGCGATTTGCCCTCGCGGGCGGGGTCCGGTTGGGCGATCTTGTGGACCGCGTGCTGCGGGTTGTTCAAATCCCCGAAGATGATCGCGCCCGCCGGGCAGGCCTGGGTGCAGGCCGTCTGGTACTCCGGCTCTTCTAACTCGCGCCGCCCCTCGGCATACGCCTTGTCCTTGGCCATCTGGTAGCGGTGATAGCAGAAGCTGCACTTCTCCACGATCCCGCGCATGCGCACCGAAACGTTGGGGTTGAGCATGCGCTCCATGCCGTGCGGCCAGACCGGGTCCCACCAGTTGAATTGACGCACGTGATACGGACAGGCCGCCATGCAGTAGCGGCAGCCGAAACAGCGGGTCGGGATCTGGCTGACGATGCCGGTTTGCATGTCGTAGTCGGTGGCCGTGGCCGGGCAGACCGAGACGCAGGGCGAGTGGCCGTGGTGGCCTTCGCAGTGCTGGCAGGGGCGCGGCAGGAAACACTCCTCGGTCTGCGGGAAGGGCTTGCCGTTGGTCAGCCGATACACCCGCATCCAGTGGAGGCTCAGCATCTTGTCGGTTTCGTCCTCGCGCACGGGCACGTTGTTCTCGGCCATGCAGGCCACCATGCAGGCCCCGCAGCCCGTGCACTTGTCCAGGTCGATCACCATCCCGAATTTCTTGTTGCTGCCGTTGTGTTGATCCATTCGAACACCTTCGCGTGGCAAGTGGTTCAGATACGCAGCCTCAGGGCCCCGCCCCTCGCTCTATGCCTTGGACAGCTGAGCCCGGACGCCCCAGCCGGCCTCGAAACCGGACGCAGGGTCCTCGACCGGGACGATGAGATCGTTGATGTTGACGCCTTTGCCCGCCAGGAATTTATCGTAGGCGGTGTGCCCGAGCCCGCGCGGCATGGCGACCAGGCCGGGCTTGATCCCATCGGACAGATGCACCCGCACCCGGGCACGCCCGCGGGGGGTGCTGAGAACCGCCCCCGCCCCCTCGGAGAGCCCGAGCGGGCCGGCGGTGGCCGGGTTGATCTCGACCAGCCCATCGTTCTCGAGCAGCACGGTCTCCTCGAGCGCCTTGATCAGGAAAGGCGGGGAGCCGACCGCGCCGGCGGAGAGCCGCAAGCTGTCGTAGGGGATCAGCACGAGCGGAAAGGAGCGCTCGTCGCCCGGGGCGGCCGTCACCGCAAAGGCCGGCAGCCTTACGATTGCCTCGTTCTGGAACTCGAATTTCTTACTGGCGGTCTCGAACCCGGCGGGCATGAAGGCGGCGTCGCTGACAAAGCCCTCTTTCAGAAGGGTGCCCCAGCTGCGCCCCAGGGTCTGCTTGAGGCACTGCTCGTAACCGGCCCAGGGGAAGGCCGCCGAAACCGGCCGGCGCATGGCCCGGGCCAGCTCGATGACCACGTCGCCCACGTGCTTGGTGTCGAGCTGGGGTTTGACCGCCGGCTGGCAGAGACCGAGGATCGGCCGGGGGAACCCGGCCGCGGCCGGCACATCCTCGTAGCGCTCGAGGCCGGTGGGGGTGGGCAGGATGTAATCGGCCATCGCGGCCGTCTCGTTCATGAAGGGGGAGAGGCTCACGATGAGCGGAATCTTCCGGAACGCCTGGGCGGCCGCCGTGGCGCCGGCGAGGTTGTGGACCGGGTTGGTCCCGCTCACGAAGAGGGCTTTGACCGGCGGCTCCTGCCCGGCGGCGAGCAGCGCCGGGAGCCGGTTCAGGAGATAGCGGGCCAGCGGGAACTCGTCCCGGCCGGCGCCGTCGACCCGCGGCTGCTGCATACCTTTGGAGGCGGTCGCGTCCATCTCCGGCTCCGGCCAGTTGATGTATTCCGGCTCCGGCACGGCGATCACCCCACCCGGCTGATTGATGTTGCCGACCAGGGCGTTCAGGTAGTGGACCGCCAAGACCTCCTGCAGCGGGCCGGGCAGCCGGCCGCTGCCGCGGCCGCAGACCGCGAGCGGCTTCTTGGCACCAGCGAAGGCGCGCGCCAGGTCGGTGAGGGTCTTGGCGTCGATGCCGGTCAGTTGGGCCACCGCCTCGGGCGTGTAGGCCTCGCCGAGCGCTTTCTTGAAGGCGTCGAACCCGGTGGCGCGGCCGTTGACGAAATCCTTGCGGAAGAGGCCCTCCTGGATGATTACGTGCGCCAACCCCAGCGCCAGGGCCCCTTCGGTGCCCGGCTGGATGGGGAGCCAGCGTTCGGCCTTGGCGGCGGTCTTGGACAGGCGCGACTCGATCTGCTCCATCCGCCCCCCGCGCTCCCGCAGGCCGCTGCGGGCTTGCAGCATGTAGCCCGGCGACCCCCAGCCTTCGATCAGCCCGGCCCCGAAGCTCAGCACGAAATCGGCCTGCGCCAGGTCGAAACCGGCCATGGCCCGCTGCCCCTGGGTGAGATAGATGGCGGTTTCGAAGGGGTCCTGCAGCGAGGGGGTACGGATGTAATTCGGCGACCCGTAAACCGTGAGCAGCCGCTTGCAGAGCTCGGCCGTCGTTCCGCGATCGGATTCGGAGATCCAGGCCACCGCCTCGGGCTCCCCCTTCTCGCGCAGCTCACCGAGCGCGTAGGCGATCTCGCCCAGGGCCGCGGACCAGGAAACCTCCTGCCAGCCCCCGGCGGTTTTCTTCATGGGCCCCGGAACTCGGGTGGGGGCATAGAGCAGCTGCGCGGCGGACAGCCCGAGGGGGCAAAGCCCGCCGTCGTTGACCGGGTGCCCCTTGAGCCCTTCGACCTTGATCACCCGCTCGTCCACCTTGCTCACGCGGATCCCACAGCCCCCCGGACACAGCGTGCAGGTGGAGGTGACGAAGGTTCGCTCACCCCGGGGCGGGACCGGCGTCCAGGGCCAGTTCTGGGTCCAGATGGCGATGTCGTCGGTGAGCTTCCAGGGCAACGGGGAAAGCGTGGAACCTGCCGCGCCGCCGATGACGAATGCCAGGAAACTGCGTCGATCGATTTTCATCTATCCTTCCCTCGAGCTTCCAAGAGGTTGAGTGTCCGTCTGTAAAAGCAAACGCCGCCGATCTAATGGTGGCAGACCAGGCAGCCGTTGCGCTGGGTCTGAACGCTGCCGCTGCTCACGCCGGCCTCGACATGGCACTCGGCGCAGTCGTCCATCTTCATGCGGTCCCAGGGGTTGCGTTTGATCCCCAGCGGGTTCGTGCCCCAGATGTCGCGGCTGTAGCCGGAGATCCGGTTGCCCTGGTAGGGTCTCAGGCTGTCGGACTCGCCGATGTGGCCGTGGCAGGTGACGCAGTCGATGTTGCCCATCGTGACATGGGCGGCATGCGAGAAGAAGACGCAGGCCGGCTGGCGTGCATACACCAACCAGGGCACCTCACGCCCTTTCTTGACGAACTCCTCCACGAACATGATTTCGTTCGGGTCGTCGCTGTTGGCCTCCTGGTGGCACTCGATGCACTGCGCCAACCGCGGGGCGCCGGAGTAGGAACCGTCCGCCCGGAAGAAGTGGCAGCTCTGGCAGCCGTTGTCGACCAGTTGGTTGTGCACCGCGTGGCTGAAATCGATCGGCTGCTCTTCCGTGTAATAGAAACGCTCCGGGACGAAGATCCAGCCCACCACGAGGCTGCACAACAGCCCCAAAATGAAAAAAAGGATGATCGGCCCACCGGCCCCATCCTTTTTTTCGCCCTGCCCTGATGTGGTCTCCGTTAGTTTCGCTTTGGGATTCTCCATGGACAGTCCACCCTGCTGCTGGGGTTTAAGCGCACACATCGGCCGGCCCGTTTTGCCCGCATGAAAAAAGCGGTCGGAGCCCGGCCGACGTGGGATTTGGATGTAGAGTCCCTACATTATCCCTCTTAGAGTTGTCAAGGGGAAATAGGCCCCACCGGACGCTCCGCCCTCACTGCCCCATGGACTGGTAGCTGTGCAGCCCCGGCAGCAGGTTGACCCCGAAATAGGTAAAGAGCACCGCCGCGAACCCGGCGATGGAGAGATAGGCGATGCGCCGCCCGCGCCAGCCCCGGGCCAGCCGGGCGTGCAGGAGGGTGGCATAGACGAACCAGGTCACGAGCGACCAGGTCTCCTTGGGGTCCCACCCCCAGTAGCGCCCCCAAGCGGAGTTGGCCCAGACCGCCCCGGTGATGATGCCAGCGGACAAAAAAAGGAACCCGAACACCACCAGTTGATGGGTCAGCTCGTCCAAGCTTTCGACCGGCGGCATCGCGCCGGCCGAAGCCGCCGGCCCCTGGGGTTTGAAGAGGTACATGAGGCTCACCCCGAAGGCCACGGCAAAGGCCGCATAGCCGATGAAGCAGGTGACCACGTGGGCGATCAGCCAGTTGCTCTTGAGCGCCGGGATCAGGGGCTGGATCCGGTCGCTCATATCCGGGGAGAGCGAAGCGTAGGCTATGGCCAGAAAGGCGAGCGGCATCGAAACGGCGCCGATGGTCCGGTTGCCCGTGCGCCGCTCGACCACCAGGTAGACGAGCGCGATGCACAGGGCATAGAACACCAGGGACTCGTAGAGGTTGGAGAGCGGCGCACGGCCGAAGCCCAGCTGGTAGGACTCCGCCCAGCGCAGGAAGAAGCCGCCCGTGTTGCCGGCCAGCCCCAGGAGGGCGGCCCCGGTGCCCAGCCGGCCGGTCGCGGGTTTACGGAAAACCCAGGCGAAGATGTAAAGGAAGCCGGCCAGGCCGTAAACGAAGGTGACGGTGGAGAGGATGACTGAGCTCGTCATGACAATGTCGACTCCTTGAGCCCCTGGGAGAGCCGTTCAACCCGGCGCGCTAGGGCGGATTTGTGCTTGTTGGCCGTGCCGGTGACGCTCACGCGGGTTTTAGCGCCGCGGCGCACCGCTTCGATGCACAACTGCTGGTGCGACATGAAAAAGGTCACGTAGCAGCCCACCAGCATTAGGACGAACCCGGTGTAGACGACCCACACCCCCGGGTCCCGGTTGACCTGCAGGCCGGTGTAGAAACGCTCCTTGAACTCCTCCACGGCGATGACGACCGCCCCCTGCCGCATCCGGTCGAAGGTGGGAAAGCGCACCGGCAGGACGATCTCCTCGACCGGACCCGCGGGCGGGGTCAGGATGCCGACAAAGGCCTCCCCGACGGAACGGCCGCGAAACAAGGCATTGGGACGCAACTCGCGCAGCACGAAGGTGCCAAGGTTTTCGGGAATTTCGATTTCCTTGCCGATGCGCGCCTCGCGGGTGTAGATCATGCCGGTGGCCTGGCTCGTGAAGCTCAGCACGGCCTCCTCGGAGGGCACCGATCCGTAGCTCGACTGGAAGATGCTGATGCCCCGGTGGCGCAGGGGGTCGTTGACGATGATGTCCTGCTGCACGACCTCCCGGCCGTCCTCGAGAAGCGTCAGGCTGGAGCGGTACTCCTTGGGTGCGCCGGTTTCGTAAAAGCTGACGCTGAACCTGTTGCAGCGGATCGCAAAAGGCAGCCGCAGCCGCTCCCCGGACCCGCGCAGGGTGATCTGCTGGACGGTGTCGCCCTCGCGGATGTTGACGAAGCCGTCAAAACCGAAGATCGATCCGATCAGCCCGCCGATCAAGAGGAGCACCACGCTCAGATGCACCGCGTAGACCCCGAACCGTGTCCAGCGCCCGCTCTCCCCGAACATGAGGAAGCCCGCCTCCCCGCGTTCCACCTGCACGGCGCTCAGCCCCTTCCCGAAGACCGGCGCATAGCGCGCTTCCAGCTCGGCCGGCGGCCGTTCGTCGTCGAATTCCTCGCGTTCCGGCAGGTTGCGGAAGCGCGCCGCCTGGAACTGGGGCCGGCGCACCAGCAGAATGCGGCGCTGGGTCGAAATGCGGTCCGCAGAGCAGACGATTACGTTGGCGGCGAGCAGCGCCATCAGGAGCTGGAACCACCACGAGTGATACATGTCGAAGAGGCCCAGCACCCAGAAAAACCGAAACAGGTTCTCGCCGTACCGGGCGATGTAGAACGCAGGCTCCGCATTTTGCGGGATGAGGGTGCCGATCACCGAGGTGACGGCCAGGGAGAGCAGCAGGGCGATGGTCAGCTGGATCGAAGCGAACAGGTTCCACACTGCGTCCGTGATGCCACCGGCGGGCGTAGACGATAAGGTCATACAGAAGCACGGTCCTTTCGAGTCGAGTCGAATGCGTGCGAGATCCCCGCGGCGGACACTCCGGAGATGCAGCTCTCTAAGGATGCGGGAGGGAATATCACACGGACGCACTCTGATAGCACAGGCGGGGGCGCAGCGCAACAGCGCCACACCCTCCGGCCCGACGGCAACCGGAGGGTGTGGGATGGATCGGCAGGTCGACGCCGGGTCAGGACTTCACGTAGACCCCGCGCGCCCGGGTGTGGACGAGACCTTTTTTGCCCAACTTGTAGAGCGCGTTGCTGAGCTGGCGCGGCTCCAGCTCCGTTTTCTGCAGCAGCTGGCCGATGCTCAGCCCGTTGCGGCTGCGGCTGATGGCCGAGAAGACGGATTCCAAGACCGTGTCGGAGCGCTTGAGCGCGGGCGACGTCGGGGGCTTTTGGGCCGGCCGGCGGCCGGGCGCAGCGCCGCGCTGCTTCGCGGGGGCTTGCGTCTTTACTTTGCGGGCGATCGCGTTCACCTGCTTGGCCAGCCCGGCAAGTGTCTTGGATATCCACGCGAGTTGTTCCTGGATTTTTTTCATTGCCTCGATCCTCCCTGTCGACGTAAGATCCGCCGTGAGTCAGCCGGCGCATGTTTGGGCGGAGGCGGCACCCGCCACGACCCGCTCGCAGCCCCACCGGGGGGGCTCCCACTGGAAGAAGTTCAATTCGGCTTTAGTAAAACCGAAGCATAAAAAAAATTCTAACGCATTCGACGAGCAAAGTCAAACCACGGCACGAGCTGAGAAGCAATCGTGCCTCGCGTTTTCGAACAATCCGACCCCGGACGAAAAGAGCATGACGCCGGGTGGTTTTTCTGCTACACGCTCGGACATGCTTTCATCGCAGGCACGTGACACGCTCAACCCGGCGCAACGCGCCGCCGTCGACCACACCGATGGCCCCCTGCTCGTCATCGCCGGGGCGGGCAGCGGAAAGACCCGCACCCTGACCCACCGCGTCGCCCGGCTGGTGGCCGAAGGGGTGCCACCCGCCGCCATTTTGCTGCTCACCTTCACGCGCCGCGCCTCGCAGGAAATGCTCCAGCGCGCCGCCCGCCTGCTGGACAGCCGCTGCGAGCGCGTGTCCGGCGGAACGTTTCACTCCTTTGCGCATCTCAAGCTGCGCCAGCACGCCGACGCCGTGGACCTGGCGGCGGATTTCGCCGTCATCGACCGCGCCGACGCCGAAGACCTGATCGGCCTGCTGCGCAAAGAAGCCGCCGGGCCGAACCCGGACCGATCGCTGCCGCGCAAGGGAACGCTCGCGGCCATATTCAGTCGCGCGGTCAACAAAGCGATCTCGATCGAAGAGGTCCTCGACAGCGATTACGGCCATTTCCTGGACCGCCGGGAGACGATCCGGACGCTCTACGAGGCCTACACCGGGCGCAAGCGCGAACACCACTTCATGGATTACGACGACCTGCTCGTCTACTTCCACCGCCTGCTGCAGAACGCCCCCGCGATCCGCCGCCGCATCGGCTCCGCCTATCGCTACGTGATGGTCGACGAATACCAGGACACGAACCGGCTCCAGGCCGAGATCCTCTACCGCCTGGCCGAGGGCAACCGCAACATCATGGTCGTGGGCGACGACTCCCAGAGCATCTATGCCTTTCGCGGCGCCAACTTCCGCAACATCATGGACTTCCCGACCATGTTTCCCGGCACCCGCATCATCGGGCTGGAGGAGAACTACCGCAGCACCCAGCCGGTGCTGAACCTCACCAACATCGTCATCGAGCGCGCCCGGGAAAAATTCTCCAAACACCTGTTTACACGCAAAACCGGGGGCGAGCGCCCCCAGATGGTCGAGGCCGAAGACGAAAACAGCCAATCGCTCTTCGTGGTCCACCAGGTCCAGGAGCTGATACGCCGCGGAGTGGCGCCCGAGCGCATCGCGGTGCTGTTCCGGGCCGGTTTCCACTCCTTCGACCTCGAAATCGAGCTGGCGCGCGAAGCGATCCCCTTCATCAAGGTGGGCGGGTTCAAGTTCACCGAATCGGCGCACATCAAGGACGTGCTGGCCCATCTGCGGGTGATCGCCAACCCCCTCGACCGCATCAGCTGGCACCGGGTGCTCCTGCTGATCGACAAGGTCGGCCCGCGCGGCGCCCAGCGCATCTACGAGGCCCTCACCGAGGCCCGCAGCGGGGCGGCCGGCCTCTGCGCGCTGACGCGCCGCCACCCGGGGCTCGAACCGCTCGCCGCACTCTACCAGGGCCTCGACGCCGCCCCCCGGCCCCCGGCCGAGATGGGGGCGGCCGTGGTGCAGTACTATCTGCCCCTGCTGCGGCGCAATTTCGACGATCACCCCAAGCGCGCCAAAGACCTCGAGCAGCTGCTCGGCATTTTGGAGCGCTACCGGCGGCTCGACCCCTTCCTGACGGACATGACCCTCGAGCCCCCCACCATCAGCGCGGAGGACCGCCTGTACGCCGGCGAGAGCGCCGAGGGCCGGCTGGTCCTCTCGACCATCCACTCCGCCAAGGGGCTGGAGTGGCACACGGTCTTCATCATTTGGGCATTGGACGGGCGGTTCCCCTCGCTCTACGCCATGGCGAACGAGGAGGATCTCGAGGAGGAGCTGCGGCTGATGTACGTCGCCGCCACCCGGGCCCAGGAAGGCCTTTACATCACCTACCCGCGCCAGGCGTACGACCGCAGCCTCGGGATCGTCCTCAACCGGCCGTCCCGGTTCATCGACATGATCCCGGAGGAGATTCTGGAAAAACGCTCAGTGCGCTACTAGCAGGTTGTTGAAAAACGGCGCCTCAGGCTGTGATCCGGCGTTGTGCGGCTCTTGTAAATGCTCACATATTCTTGAATATGCTGCGCTTTCCAAATCGCCGCACGCCTTGGCTGACAGCCTGACGCTTGTTTTTCAGCAACCTGATAGAGTTGTTTTCATAACCCCGTGATCCGAGGTTTTGAAACCAGTTCTATGCAGCCGAAGGTTGCGCAATTTCAATTTTAAAAAGATGGCTTTGTAAAAAGGCCAAGTTCCCCGCCATGGCGGGGCAGGCACGGCGCGCGAATCCCGCGACGCGCGGCGTACTCCCAGTGCGCCGCAGCGGCCGCGGGATGAAGTGCAACGCCGAAATTGGGTTTTTTACGAAGTCATCAGTCCGTAAAGAAGCCCCAATACACAAACGCCACAAACGCCAGGAGGGCGATCAAGGCCGCCAGGTAGCCGGTGAGGTTCGCCGGCTTCCGGGCGTGGCCCAGCCGGTCGACCGGCCCCACCCGCTTGCCGCAGGAGGTGCACACCTTGGCCGAGAGCGGCAGGTAGGCAAAACACTCCGGGCATTTTTTGGTCATGTGGTTGTTCGCGGTTGACTGCCGGCGGTCCTCTTTCCCGACACCCATGGCATCTCCCGGCCGCTGATCCGGCGTGCTTTTTTTTAGGTCAGCTCCCGTTTGAGCTCAATCACACTCGCCTGACGCAGCTGCTCGAGCCACGCCGTCCACGCCTCGGACCGTTTCTGCTGCAGCAGTCGGGAGCGGATCTGCTCCCGTTCCGCCGCCAGTCCTTCAGGCGCCGGGGCTTTTCGCTCCCGGAACCGGATCACCGTGTACCCCTCGGCGGTCTTGACCGGCTCGGCGGGCAGAGGCTCTCGCTCTGAAAGCTCGAAGGCCGCCCGGACCACCTCGGGGGCGATGCCTGCTTCCGGGGCGCCGCCGCTCCTTTTGAAGAAGTCGGTGGCTTCGACCCTAGCCCCGATTTTCTTGACGGCCTGGTCGATAGCCACCCCGGCCTTGAGGTCGCCGAGCAGGGTCCGGGCCTCCAGGCCCGCCTGCTCGGTTTGCTTCTCCCGGAGCAGGTCCTGCCGGACCCGCGCCTCCACCTCCGCGAGCCCGGGGACCCGTGAGGGGCGCTGCTCGACCACCTGCAGCACGTAGTAGTCCTCGCCGAGCTCCAGGACCTCGCTCACCGCATCGGCCGGCAGTTGGAAGGCGGCCTGGGCGAACTCCGCGGCGAGCTCGATCCCCGCCACGGGTTGCCGGCGGGAAAAGAACTCCGTGGTGCGCGCCTCCAGGCGGCGGGCGTCCGCCGCCTGACCGAGGTCCCCGGCCCCGGCCGCCGCGTCGGCCAGCGCTTCGGCCTCGTCGTAGGCCAGGTGGCGGGCGCGCTCGGCGGAGAGCCGCGCGGCGATTTCGGCCTTGACCTCGTCGAACCCCCGGCGGCGGCCTTCGTTGACCTTTTCGACCTTGATCAGGTGCCAGCCGAACTGGGTCCTGACCGGCTGGCTGATCTCCCCGGGCGTCATGGCGAAGGCCGCATCGGCAAACGGCGCCACGACGGCCTCCTTGCGGAAGGCCCCCAGGAAACCGCCCTCCGCCCGGCTGCCCTCGTCTTCCGAGTGCTGCTGGGCGAGCTCGCTGAAATCCTTCCCCGCACGTGCCTGGTCAAGGATTCCAGCGATTTTTTCGCGGGCCGCCTCGACGGCCGCCGGAAGGGCGTCCTCCGCCGTGCGGATCAGAATGTGGCGCGCCTCCACGGTACGGGGAACCTCGAAACGATCGGGGTTCAGGTCGAACTCCTCCCGGATCTCGGCATCGGTCAGTCTCACCCGCTCGCGGGTCGCGGCGGGGGAAAAGCGCACGTAACGCACCTTGATCTCGGGCTCGGTCCGGTAGGCCTCCGCGTGGCGCTCGAAGTACTGGGCCGTCTCTTCGGACGAGACGCTGATCTTCTCATATTTCGTCGCGGCGAGCGGGATCTGGTCGATACGGACAGCGGTCTGACCCCACGTGTACCAGTCTGCGACCTCTGAATCGGAAATCTTGACACTCTCCGTAACGAGGCGCTGAAGCTTCTGAATGAGCAGGGCGTCGCGCTGCATCTTTTCGAAGGCCTCCGGTGTCCAGCGGTTGAGCGATAGCATCTGCTGGTAGCGCCGCGCGTCGAACGCCCCCTCGGATTGAAACGCGCTGACACCGCGCACCAGGCGCGAGAGCTCCTCGTCGCTCACTTGCAGCCGGAGCCGCCCGGCCGCCTGCCGGAGCAGGGCGCGGTCGATCAACTGGTTCAGTGCCTGCTGTTCCAACTGCAAGGCCTTGAGCAACTCGTCGCTCATCCCGGCGCCGACGTTCTGGCGCACCTGGTCGAGCAGGCGATTGTATTCTTTCAGGTGATCCTCGTGCGAAATGACATCCCCGTTCACCATGGCGAGGATCCCGGCCTGCTGCTGGGTGTAGCTGCCGACCCCCCAGAACACGAACACGACCACGATGGCCCCGAGCAAGATCTTGACCATCCAGGACCCCGCGTGCTTGCGCATCAGATAAAGCATCTGTTCAATCTCCGTTTCTCATACGATCAGGCTGGGCGGCTTCTGATCGCGGCTGATTTTGGTTCCCACCGTGCTGGAGCAGTGCGCGCAGAGGTACTCGAATTTTTCGCCTTCCGGCAGCACCAGCAGCAGGCACTTGCGCACCGGCACCGCCCGCCGGCAGCGCGGGCAGAAAAGCTCGGTGGCATCGAAATCCTTGTACATGCCGTTGTCCCGCCGTTGCGGGCGCGGCGCCGGAGGCGACGATCGGTAGAAGGGCGTCATGGCGAAGGGAACTCCCACTTTCAAAATTAAAATTTCATTGTATTTTTGACTTTCAGATTTGTCAACCGGCGGTGCGGCCGATTTTCGCGATTTGGGTATTGACAGCCAAAGGACGGTTTGGTAGAAAAGCAGGGTTTTGATGTGGGGCTGTAGCTCAGTTGGGAGAGCGCATGACTGGCAGTCATGAGGCCAGGGGTTCGACCCCCCTCAGCTCCACCAGTATGGATGCAAAAAGGTCAGCCCGCGGGCTGACCTTTTTTTTTGGCGGCCGCAGCGGCTTGACTTGCGGCACGCTTTGGCTTAGTTAGGCAGTTCCCTATGAAGAAGACCAAGATCACCGCCATTCGCAACATCGGGATCATCGCCCACATCGACGCCGGCAAGACCACCGTGACCGAGCGTATCCTATTTTACACCGGCCGGTCCCACAAACTGGGCGAGGTTCACGACGGGGAGGCGGTCATGGACTGGATGCCGGACGAGCAGCAGCGCGGCATCACCATCACATCAGCCGTGACCACCTGCCCCTGGAAGGAGATCGAGATCCACCTGATCGACACCCCCGGCCATGTGGACTTCACCATGGAGGTCGAGCGTTCCCTGCGGGTGCTGGACGGGGCGGTGGGGGTTTTCAGTGCCGTGGAGGGAGTCGAACCCCAATCGGAAACCGTCTGGCGCCAGGCGGACAAGTACCACGTCCCCAAGATCGCTTTTTTAAACAAGATGGACCGGATCGGCGCCGACTTCTTCGGCACGGTCGCCATGATGAAGAGCAAGCTCAACGCCGTCCCCCTGGTGCTGCAGCTGCCGCTGGGCGCAGGCGATGAGTTCCGAGGAGTCATCGACCTGATCCGCATGCAGCGGATCGAGTGGGACGACTCCTCGCTCGGGACGGTGTTCACCTCCGGGGACATCCCCGCGGAGATGGCCGATCTGGTCACGGAGTACCGTGAGAAGTTGATCGAGACGGTGGCCGAGCAGGACGATGATCTCATGGAGGCCTTCGTCGCCGAACGGCCGATCGAAACCGGCGAGCTGGTCGCCGCCATCCGCCGCGCCACGATCCGACTGGCGCTGGTACCGGTGTTCTGCGGCACGGCGCTCCGCAACCAAGGGATCCAGCCCCTTTTGGATGCCGTGGACCAGTACCTGCCCAGCCCGGCCGATATCCCCCCGGCCCGGGGGGTTCACCCCGAGACCGGGGAGGCGGTCGCGTGCCCGGCCCGTGAGAACAGCCCGCTCGCGGCGCTGATTTTCAAGGTCTCGATGATCGAGGGTCGCAAGCTCTGCTTCGTCCGGATCTACAGCGGGCGCCTCAAGGCCGGCATCGAGGTTTACAACCCAGGGTTGCAGCGCCGCGAAAAACCGGCCCGACTCCTGCTCATGCATGCCAACAAACGCGAGCGCATCGAGGAGGCCGGCGCGGGCAGCATCGTGGGGGTGGTCGGGCTCAAGGACTCCTCCACCGGTGACACGCTCTGCACGCCGGAGGCGCCGGTCTTGCTCGAGAAAATCGAGT
>JBFYWX010000162.1:0-5359 GCA_041310825.1 Desulfobacteraceae bacterium
CCACCACCACCACGCGGAACCCGGCGAACGCGGCCAGCCGGGAGGTGGGATGGGCCACGTGTCCGGCGCCGAAGAGGTAGACGATCTCCCCCGGCAGCACCGCCTCGACCACGGCCAGATCTCCCCCCAGGGCCACGGTGCGCAGGCCGACTTCGCCCCCGCCCTCGTCCAGGATGCGCTCGAGCACCTCGTCGGGGAGGCTGCGGCCGCCGAAGACCAGCCGGCGGTCCTGCAGAAGGAGGTGGTCGGTGCCCGCCACCGCCGCCCCCGAAAACCGGATCACGGTCACCACGTGGCAGGCCTCCCGCCGCGCGAGGGCGTCCCGCCAGCCCCGGAGCGCCCCCTCGGCCGGGCTCCCCGGCGCGACGCACTCCAGGAGCACCTCCAGCCGGCCGCCGCAGATCATGTCCATGGCGGCCACCTCGGAGCGGGTCAAGTCGAAGGGCATCACCCGGGGGCGCTTGGATCGCAGCACCCCGCCGGCCGCTTCGATGACTTTGGCCTCCACCAGCCCGCCGCCGATGGTACCCCGGATCCTGCCGTCCGCGGTGACGATCATCCGGGTGCCCGCCGTCCTCGGGGTGGACCCGTGGCGGCTCACGATGGTGGCCAGTACGAAGGCCCGACCCTCGTCCAGCAGCCGGGCGGCCGTTTCCGGGATAGAATTCATGGTGCCGCGCCCTCCTGTCTTCTATCGACGATGATGCGTTTGGCGGCCCCAGTCGAGGCCTCTTTTCCGGTCCCCAAGCGCACGGGTTCGATGGCCAGGAGCCCCCGGCCCAGCGCGTCCCGGACCGCCGGCAGGCGGGCCAGGGCGCCGCGGATGTCGCTCCCGTCCAATTCGTCCCCGCCGGGGGCGCACTGGACCGTCAGCCGGAGCCCCGGGGGCCCCTCCCCGGGAACCAGCTCGGCATGGAAGTCGATCACCCCGGGCAGGGTGAAAAGCGCCTCGTCCAGGGCCGACATCGTCAGCCGGATGGACTGGCCGATGGCCGCGCCGTTCGCCCGACGCCCCGCGATCTTGCCCAGCCGGCGGAGCAGGCTGCCGCAGGGGCAGGGCTCCGGCAGGAACCGGGCCAGGTCGCCAGTGCGGTAGCGAACCAAGGGTATGGCGGACAAAGCCAGGGTGGTGAAGACGACCTCCCCGGAAACTCCGTCCGGGACCCCCAGACCGGTCTCCGGGTCCACCACCTCCACGAAGATATCGGCCTCCCGAAGATGGTAGCCGTCGCGAGCCTCACAGGCCACCCCGCCGCCGTACCCCATCTCGGTCATACCATAATGCTCGAAAACCCGGCAGCCCCAGGCCTCCTCGAGGGCCTCGACAATCGCCTCGGGCACGTAGTCCGTGCTCAGGAGTACGCTGCGCACGAGCCCCCGGGGGATCCTGGCCCCCCTGGGGTGTCGCGCCATGGCGAGCACCTGCACGGGAATCCCCACCAGGCAGTCCGGACGATGGGTCAGGACCGCATCGACGGCGGCCCCGGGGTCAAGAACCGGGCCGTGCACCATCCCGGCCGCCCCCAGCCGATCCAGCCCCTCGACGAGCAGCTGCCCCACGCTGCCCGGCTGCTCCCCCGGCATGAGGATGAGTACCCTTTGCCCGGGCCCCACCAGGGTCGACATGCCGTGGTGGAAGAAGTCCACCGTCCGCTCGAGGTCTGCGGTACTGAAAAACAGACGCTTCGGCGGACCGGTGGTCCCGGAGGACCGGAGCGTCACCACCCTGGCCACCGCCGACTGGGAGACGGCCAGAAAGTCGAAGGGGTCCGCGGCCAGGTCGGCCATGGACGTGAAGGGCAGCGCCGCGAACCCTTGGAGGTCCTCCGGGGGGAAGCCGGAGCGTCCGGCGAACCGGCGGCGGTAAAACGGGCTGCTGCCGGCCGCATGGATCAGACTTTTCCGGAGGGCCGCCAGTTGATGCCGCGCAAGCGCGGCCAGCGTCAAAGGAGCGCCGGATTCGAGGCCGATGCGACGCTGGATCCAGTCCTCCAGGGGCGTCTTCCGAAGGGTCGTCATTTCCGGTACAGGGCTTTCCCGTCCGTGGCGGTGACGTTGTAGGCGCAGAAAGGGACCAGCCCGTAGCGGGGGTCCAGCACGTGGATGCAGCACTCCCGCAGCCGTTCCAGGTCCAGGGTCCAAACGTCCTGAAACGCCATGGCCGACAAGGTAAAGGTGTGGGTGCGGGCCCGGTCGAGGAACGTTTCCAGGGACATCGAGCCGCTTGCCGGCGTTTCCGGCGCCCCCGAAGGCTGGAAACCGGCTGGGGCCGCCCACTGCCGGGCCACGTGGGCCATGGTGCGCAAGGCCCCGGTCGCGGCCGGAATCGGCGCGCAGCAGCCCTGGGGCGCCTCGGAGGGCTTGAGCCATCGGACCCCGCCGTCCGGAAGGGCGAGGTACTGGGCATGAAACGAGCACCAGGAATGCTCGCAGCCCGGGGGCCGGAACTCCGATCTCTGGAACATGCCGGCGGTCTGGTCCTCGATGGCCGCCATGAGCTCCGGGAGGGTGATCCGCGTCCCGCCGCCCGGTGACCGGGGATGGCGGCCGAAATAGGCCACGGGCTGAAAGTGGACCCCCCGCACCACCGGGGACATCCGGACCGCCGCCTTCAGGAGCTCACCCACGCAGCGGGTGTTGACGCCGGGCACCAGGGTGGGCACCAGCACGACCCCGATGCCGTGACGCCCGCAGGCTTCCACCGCCCGACGCTTCACCCCGGCCAGGGCCCTTCCCCGCAGGGCCAGGTGGACCGCGTCGTCGGTGCCATCGTACTGGAGGAAGACGCTGGAAAGGCCGGCCTTTCGGAGGGCCTCGACGAAACGGTCGTCCTCGGCCAGGCGGATGCCGTTGGTGTTGAGTTGAATGAAGCCGAAGCCCGCCTCCAGGCCGGCAGCCACGATGTCGGGCAGGTCGTCCCGGAGGGTGGGCTCCCCGCCGGAAAGCTGGATGTTGCTGCCGGCGGCCATCCGACGAACGGCGGCGAACCACTCCCGGATCTCGTCCAAGGGGGGGTCCCCGCGATCCGACGCCCCGGCGTCCGCAAAGCAAACCGGGCAGCACAGGTTGCAACGACGGGTCACCTCCAGGAGCACGGTGCAGGTGCGCTGCCGGTGCTCGCGGCACAGCCCGCAGTCGAAGGGGCACCCCTGAGAGGCCGGTTTGAGCTCCGGCCGGATCGGAGCCGGCGTCTTGGGCCGGCGCCAGACCTCCAAACCCGGGCAGCCCTTCCACACCACGGCCCGAAACTCACCGTGATCCGGGCAAGTCTTGACCAGTTCCACCGCCTCCCCGCGGGCGACCCGCTCCGCCGCGACGCGGCGCAGGCAGACCGGGCAAAGGCTTTCGGTGGTGCGTCGCGCCACGCTCATGGGTCCAGGAAACCGCCGGAGGGGTCGAAGCCGTTGGCCGCCAGAATCTCCAGCAGCCGGCAATGGGTGTCGGCCACGATCGCCCCGCATCGCTGGCGGGCGGCCGCCGGTCCCTCCGCCCCCACGACGGCCTCACAGGAGATCCCGCCGTGGGGGCCGCCCGCCCGCTCCTCGAACCAGTCGGAAAGGGCCTGGAGCATGAGTGGCAGCCGGTCAGTGCCGCTGGCGTCCCCTCCCCTTCCGGCATAGAGTGCCAGGACGCAGCAAGCGGCGGTCAAGGCGCCGCAGGTGGCCCGGCCGCCGCCGCAGCCGTATTCCAGGCCGGCCATGGCGCGGACGAGGCCGGGGTTGTCCTCGCCCCTCGCCTCCAGGGCCAGTTGCATCAGCACCTGGCTGCACCCGTAGCCCTGCCCGGACAGCTGGAGAATGCGCAGGGAAACGTCGTTCAACATCTCGCGCCTCGCTTTCGGGCCACGGCGAGGAAATACCCGGGCCGGGCCCTTCGGATCGCCGAGGGGTCCGGTCCGGCCGCGCAGGCCCCGTCGCCCCCCCAAAGAGATGCCAGCGGCCATCCGGCGAAGACCAGCCGGGCCGCCAGGTGTTTCAGGAACGCCGAGTGGTCCTCCCAGGCGACGGGGGAAAACCCGTGCTGCCGGAGATGGTCCACCAGCTCGCTCCGGCCGCCGGCACCGTGGAGGCAGCAGGTCCCGAGCTGGGACCCCGGCCTCCGGGCATGGCCGGGGGTGCGCAGATAGAGGTCGGCGAGGATCAGGAACCCGCCCGGGGCGAGCACACGCGCCCACTCGCGCCAAGCCGCGCCGGGATCCGCCACCAGGGAAAGGACGCACTCACAGACGACCGCCGAGAGTGACCGGTCGCGGAAGGGCAGGCATTCCGCCGCGCCCCGGACCAGGGGCAGCCCGGGGGTCTCCTCCCGGGCCCCGACCAGCATACGGTCCGAGCGGTCGAGGCCGACGGCCTCCAGCCGGAACGCCTCCCGCAGGAGGCGAACCGTTTCCCCCTTGCCGCAGCCGACGTCGAGCACCCGAGCCCATTCCGGCAGGCCGCAGAAGGCCAGCCCCCGGCGGGTGAGCGCCAGGCCGCCCGGCCGCAGGGCCGGCCCCACCACCTCCTGGAAGGCCTGCGATTCGTAAAGGGGTAAAGGCGTCGGGCCGTCCATCATTTGTCTTCCAGGATCTGTTCGACCTCGGCCATCTTCCCCAGGGCCACCGCTTCCGACACCAGGACGAAACCGCAGCCCGGACAGACCGGCAGCTCCGCGGTGAACTCGTTGCCCATGTAGGAGACGGTGACCGTTCCGGGTTCCAGCGGCCGGTCGCATTTGCGGCACATCCACTCCAGGTCCTCCGGGCGAACGGTCTCGACCTTCATTTGCGAGGCCCTCCCACGACCTCCATGCGGTGGCTGTAAGCCCCGTGGATCACGAAACCTTCCGGGGAGGGCGTGTAGTCCACCCAGACGGCGGTCCGATACGCCCGAAAAACGGCCTTGTGGCGCCCGCTGCGGGGGTGGACGAGCCGGTTCCCGCTGGTTTCCGCCTCGTGGATCACCCGCTTGAGGTCCTCGTCCAGGATGCGCCGCCGCTCCAGCACTTCCCGGACCTCGGGGGCGACGACGAGTTGAATGGCGTCATGGGGCTGCATGGTGAAGGCCTCCTCGTTCCAGATCCGCTTCAGCAGGGTCCGCCGGAGACGCTCCCGGTTTTCGAGCCGCTGGGAATACCCCGGCCGTGGCCTCTCCGCCGGGTCCGCCCCCGCCGGTGGCGGAAACAGGAGGTCCAGCAGGTGCAGCGCCCGCTTGCCCACGGCCGCCAGGCTGTCCCGGCACATGGCGCAGTAGGCCAGGTAGTTCAGATCGCTCACCCGGGCCCGCCGGCTCGCGACTTCCCGGGCCAGGTCGGGGTTGGCGTTCTGCATGAGCCCGCCGAACCCGCAGCACTCGGTCCTGTCCCGGCCGAGGGGGAGCTC
>JBFYWX010000214.1:0-3122 GCA_041310825.1 Desulfobacteraceae bacterium
TCGTGTCGGTGATCTCGATCCCGGAGCTGACCTTCCGGGGCATGGAGCTCATGGCGGCCACCTACCTGACCTTCGAGACCTGGATCACCATCACCGGGCTTTACTTCGTCTTGACCTTCGGGTGTTCACTGGGGTTCCAGCGCCTGGAGATCGTCCTGCGGCGCAGGCGCTCGACCGGCTAAGCACGCGGCCTACTTCACCGATACCACCGGGCAGTGGGCCTGCAGGACCACGTACTGGGCGGTGGACCCCATCAGGATCTTTTCCACCTTGGAACGGCGTTTAACGCCGACGACGATTTCATCGATCTCGTGCTCCCGGGCGAATTGCACCAGATCCTCCCCGGGCGACATCCCGCGGATCAGGAGGTGGGTCTTGCAGGGGACGTCCTTTTCAGCGAACAGGGTCTTGGCCCATTCCAACCCGCGCTCGGCGTCGTCGATGGCCCGCTGTTCGCTTTCCGTGCCGCTCTCCATGGACGTGATGATGTCGACGCTGGCGCCGAAGGCGCGCGCGTGGCGCCGGGCGAGCTTGAGAGCCTCTTTTGCAACATTGCTGCCATCGTATCCGACCAGGATTTTCATCGGGTCTCTCCTCCTCCGCCAAGGGTGTTCAATCACATTTGCGAAATCAGCCGACCGCGGCAGGAATATTAAAAAATCGATGGACTGTCAAACTGAATCGACCGCCCGGGGCGGGCATGCGCCGCAGCCGCCGCCCGGGGGTGAGCTGCACCGGGCGCCGGGTGCGGATCGAAGCGATCATTGACAGAAGCCGTGCGCATCGGTTAAATGGGTGTCCCTATGGTATTGCCGCCGAAACCCTCCTACCGTCTGGGCCTGCTATCCGACACCCACGGGTACCTGCCCGTGGAGGCGGAGGGCATATTCCGCGGCGTCGACCTGATTCTTCACGCCGGCGACATCGGCGCCGAGAGCATCCTCCTCTATCTCGAGACGATCGCCGCGGTCGTCGCCGTGCGGGGCAACATGGACAACGGACCATGGGCCGGCCGGCTGCCCCTGCGGGAAGCCGTGCACGCCGGGGGCATGGTCATCCACCTCATCCACGACATCGCCCTCCTTGACCCCCAGCCCCTCGCCGGTGACCCCGCAGCCGTGGTCACCGGGCACACCCACCGCTCTCAGATTGAGACCAGAAACGGGATCCTATTCGTCAACCCGGGCAGCGTCGGCGCCCCCCGCTACGGCGAGAAGCCCTGCGTGGCGATTCTCTCGATTGTCGGAACGACGGCCACGGCCGAACTGGTCGGACTCAAGGGCTGAGCGGACCGGGCGCCGGCCTGAACCGTCTGCCGAGCGACGCCCACGGCCGACCGGCGACGCGCTGATCCGCGCCGACCACCGCGCATCAGGCCCCGGTGCGCTCGAAGAGCAGGAGTGAGCGTTCGGAGGCGAGCCCCGGGACCCGATAGCCGTGGCGCCGCAAGCAGAGCGCCGCACCAAAGTCCCCGTTCCGGGCCGCACGCTCCAGCGCCGAAACCTCCTTGACGGCCATCTGCCCCCTCATGGCAAGGATCCGCCCCCCGTCGGCCAGGAGGGGCAGGCCCATGCGTACGAACGGCTCGATCCCCCCCAAGGCCCGGCTCGTAACGACCGTAAAACGGGATGCGCCCCCGCGGCGGCCGGCCAGGTCCTCCGCGCGGACGTGCAGGGCCGCGATCCCCGTCAGCTTGAGCTCGCGGATGACCTGCCGCAGAAAACTCACTTTTTTGCGGGATGCATCGATCAGCGTGGTGTGAAGCCCCGGACAGACGAGGTGCAGGGGAATTCCCGGGAAGCCGGCCCCGGAACCGATGTCCAGCAGCGCGGCCCCCGGCGGGATAAAGGCCGCGGCCGCCAGCGAATCCAGATAATGGTGGCAGGCCATCGCCGCCGGCGCGGTGACACGGGTCAGGTTGGTGACGCGATTCCACGCCAGCAGCTGCACCGCGTGACGGGCCATCTGGGCCGTGTGCTCCGATCGCAATTCGAGGCCGAACGCCCGGGCGCCCGCACCGATCAGGGCCGACCACTCATCCGAACCGATGTCCATGCCGCTCAAAGGCCCGGCTACATGATGCAGACGCGCCGCACCTCGGAGATGTCGGTTACCCCTTTGAAGACTTTCATGAAGCCGTCCTGCTTCAGAGTGGACATCCCCTGCTGCATCGCCGTTTTGAAGAGTTCCTCGGTGTTGGCCTGCTTCTTGATCATCAGCTTGACTTCCGGGGTGCCCTCCATGAGCTCGTGGATTCCCATGCGCCCACGGTAGCCTGTCCCGGAGCAGCTCTCGCAGCCCGCCGTTTTGCAGATCCGAATGTTTTCGGAGTACTCGATCCCCGTGGCAGGGAACCACTGCTGCCCATAGTCCATCTGGATTTCCTCGAACTCGTCCTTGCTGAGAACGTAGTCCTTACGGCAGTTCCCGCACAACCGCCGGACCAGGCGCTGGGCCAGGACACCGAGGAAGGCATCGGAGAAGTTCAACGCGTTCAGTCCCATGTCGAGCAGGCGCGTGATGGTCTCCGGGGCGCTGTTGGTGTGCAGGGTGGAGAAGACCAGGTGGCCGGTCAGCGAGGCCTCGATGCCGATGGAAGCGGTCTCCTCGTCGCGCATTTCACCGATCATGATCACGTCCGGATCGGCGCGCAGGAAGGCCCGCATCACGCGGGCGAAGTCGAGCCCGATCTTCGGTTTCACTTCCACTTGGCGCAGCCCCTGCTGGGTGATTTCGATGGGGTCCTCGGCGGTCCAGATCTTGACCGCGGGCTTGTTGATATGGCCGAGCAGGCCGTGCAGGGTGGTCGTCTTGCCCGAGCCGGTCGGCCCGACGGCCAGGATCAACCCGTAGGGCTTGACGATGATGCGCCGGATCACATCCAGGTTGCGCTCGGTCAGCCCCATCTCATCGATTTTCATGGCACCGGCCGAGGCCAGGATGCGCAGCACCACGTCCTCGAACCCGCCCGCCGTGGGCAGGGTCGCGACCCGCATTTCAAAGGCCGGCACCCCCTTGCGCCGGAACTTGATCTTGCCGTCCTGCGGCAGGCGCCGTTCGGCGATGTCGAGGTTCGACATGATCTTGATGCGCGAGACGATCCCGCGCACCATCGAGTTGGG
>JBFYWX010000228.1:0-7584 GCA_041310825.1 Desulfobacteraceae bacterium
TGCATTTTGATTTTTTGAGTCAGGGAAAATGCATTTTCAAAAGTTCAAAGAGCGTCTTCATATAGGTGTAACGGAATTTTTTCTTGGAAATAGCGAAGTTGTTGGTGCAGAGCGTTGTATACCCGAAGAGGCCTTCTGCATCAAGATGTCGGGGCGCAGGCCGCCGCAGCGCCGCGAGCGCCGGCGGAGTGCAACGCCGGCGGGGATTGCAGCAAGCAAGCCGGCCTGGGCCGCAATGGGCCGTTTAGGGTTTGACAGGGTCGGTCCGAAGAGGCTATAAGGTGGAGAAATCCCAACTCACAGGAGGGGCTCCATGGGTTACAAATTCGAGGTCTACACCGACAAGACCGGTGGGGTTCGGTTTCGTTTCAAGGCGCCGAACGGGCAAAACATGTTCGCCAGCGAAAGCTACAAAGTAAAGTCATCGGCGTTGAAGGCCATCGAATCGATCAAAAAGAATGCCTCGGCCGCCAAAATCGACGACCAGGCAAAATAAAACGCGGTAGCGGCACGAATCAGCTTCAGCCTTTTCCGCATTCCCGGGCGGAGGGGGGTGTTTGTTGCCCCCCTGTTTCAGCCTGCCATTCCCCCGCCGGCGGAAATCTCCTATTACTGGATCCAAGGGTTCAGCTGGAAGGACTTTTTACAGGCCCATCCCGTGTGGGCGCAGGAAGGCAACCTGCATGCACCGGGCGGCGGGCATGCGGCCCAATCGCGCCGTCAATTTGCTGACGCCCGAGCGTCGGAAAATTGACCGCCGACACCCTGCAACGTTACAACTATCTACAAAAATTACCAATACATGTTTTGTTGCCTGTGGCATGCACGTTGATGTTTTTTCAAGTCCTTGACATGCGGCAGCGTTGACCGGTTCTCTTATCGCCTTTCGCTAGAGGTTGCCCCCGATGGATGATGCGAAGTGCCTTCGGGCTTGCCTGGAGGAGCATCTTGAGCTTTTCAATCGGATCGAGACCCTGCAAATCGATATGCTCACCGGGGCCCGGACGCTCGCAGCGGCGCTGCGGCAGGGCGGAAAAATCCTGATCTGCGGCAATGGGGGCAGCGCCGCGCAGGCCCAGCATTTCGCAGCCGAGCTGATCGGCCGCTTCGAGAAGGAGCGCCGCAGCCTGCCCGCGATCGCACTGACCACCGACACCTCCATCCTCACCGCGCTCGGCAACGACTGCGGCTTCGAGGCGATCTTCGAACGACAGGTCAAGGGGCTGGGCCGTGCGGGGGACGTCCTGGTGGGCATCTCGACCTCCGGCAACTCGCTAAACGTTCTTCGCGCGGCCACCCAGGCGAAGCAATCGGGCCTGGCCGTCGTCGGGCTGCTGGGAAACGACGGGGGCAAGATCGCGCCCATAGCCGATCTGCCCGTGATCGTTCCCCACCGGGTGGCGGCACGAATCCAGGAGGCGCACCTCTTCATCCTGCATTACTGGGCCAGCGCCATCGAAGCGGCGCTTTTCCCGTAAGCCGGCAGGCCCTCTTTTCGGAACCGTTTTCCCGGAGGCGGCGATGAGCCTTTGCACCGATTTCGCGCGGTTCGGTCACTGCCGCATCCTGGTCGTCGGCGACCTGATGCTGGACCGCTACCTCTGGGGAGAGGTCGAGCGGATCTCGCCCGAGGCGCCGGTGCCGGTCTTCCGGGTCAAGACGCGATCCGAGGCCCGCGGGGGGGCGGGAAACGTCGTGTCGAACCTGATCGGCCTGGGAGCCGCGGCCTCGGTGGTCGGCTTGCGCGGCGCGGACGAGGCCGGCCGCCGGCTGAACCGCCTCCTGGAAGGCGCGCAGATCAAGAACCTCAGCATCGAGTCTCCCGGCCGGCCGACCACCACCAAGACCCGTTTGGTGTCCGGCGGGCAGCAGCTGATTCGCCTGGACGAGGAGGAGATCGGGCTCCCCGGGGCGGATCTCCTCAACGAAGCGCTCCGGCGGGTCGAGGGTGCCGCGAACGAGGCGGATGCGATCATTCTCTCAGACTACGGCAAGGGCCTGCTCCAGCACGGCGACCTGACGCAGGCGGTGATCGCGATCGGGCGCCGCCGCGGGATCCCGGTGTTCGTGGACCCCAAGGGCCGCGACTGGGAGCGCTACCGCGGGGCAACCTGCATCACGCCGAACAGCCGCGAGCTGGCGGCTTACGACGGCGCTGCCTGCGAGACGAACGAGCAGCTGGCCGCGGCCATGCGGCAAGCCATGGGGCGGCTCGACCTCGCCTGGCTGCTCGTCACCCGGGGCGCCGCCGGCATGTGCCTGATGGAGAAAAACAACGCCCCGGTCTTCATCGCGACCCAGGCGCGGCAGGTGTTCGATGTCTCCGGCGCCGGGGACACGGTGATCGCCACCCTGGCCGTGGCGGTCGCCGCCGAGATCGGGGTTGCCGACGCGGCCCGGCTCGCGAATCTCGCCGCCGGCGTCGTCGTCAGCAAGGTGGGCACCCAGCCCATCCACCTCTTCGAGCTCAAGACCGCCGCAAGAAACGCCGGCGCCGCCCCGAACGGCCGTTTTCAGAGCAAGATCTTCACCCGCGAGAGCGCCCTCGTCCAGGTCGAGGCCTGGAAGGCGAACGGCGATAAGATCGTGTTCACGAACGGCTGCTTCGACCTGCTGCACCCCGGCCACATCCATCTTCTCCACAAGGCCAAGGAGCTCGGTCGGCGCCTGGTGGTCGGCCTCAACTCCGACGCCTCGGTCACGCGCCTCAAAGGCCCCAACCGCCCGATTCTGAGCGAGCAGGACCGCGGCTGCATCCTCGGCGCGCTCGACTGCGTCGACATGGTGGTGCTCTTCGAGGATGACACGCCGCAGCGCCTCATATCGGCGTTGAAGCCGGACATCCTGGCCAAGGGCGCAGACTATCGGCCGGAGCAGGTCGTCGGCCGGGAGATCGTCGAGTCCTACGGGGGCAGCGTCAAGTTGATCGAGCTGCTGCAAGGATACAGCTCGACGCGCCTTGCCCGGATGTTGAAAGCGGACCCCCCGCACTTCTAGGCATGGCCCGCGGGCGGCGGCCCCCAAAATTTCGACCGCGCGCCGCGCCCTGATTCACCCCCTCCCCCGAGAAGGCGCCCCACAGGCATCGACGCGCTCAAGACCGCCCACTCCGGCAGGGCGCCATCCGCCGCCGGGTCAAACCCATCTTCGGCAGTTTGAAAAATGACGACTTCGCAAAAACCCCGATAGCTGCGTTGCGCTTCATCCCGTGGTCGCTGCGGCGTACTGCAAGTACGCCTCACGACACGGAATTCGCGCGCCTTGACCTTGGGCTTTTTACAAAGCCGTCTGTGTCAGGGGCTTTTTACGAGTCCATCAAAAATGAATGAAACGATCCCCCTAGAATGAAAATGGCCCGGAAGCGGGGTTTGGGTCGTTGGCCGTCGTGCCGGCATCCCAGATGTCGGTCCCCGGAGTGCCGAAAGTGTTCACCCCCAGGCCGCCCGCGTAGGTGGGCACCGGCTTGCCCCACCAGTTGCCGGTCACGCTCTGCCCGGTGGTGTCCACGTTGTTCCACAGGCCGAAGTTCTGGTTTCCGAAGATGTTGTTTTGCGTGATGGTGATGCCTGTGGAGAATTCCGTGATCCGAATGCCGCCGAAATCAGTTAGATCGGCATTGGGCACGCCGTTGCCGCTCACGCTGTTGCCCTCTACCGTGCTGTTGTTGCTCCAGTAAAGTCTTATCCCGTTAAAGCCGTTGTCGCTCACGCTGTTGCCGGAGACGCTGCTGTTCGCGCTAAAGAATATATCTATCCCGTTCCAGCCGTTGCCGCTCACGCTGTTGCCGGAGACGCTGCTATCGCCGCTAAAAGCGAGCTTTATCCCGTCATAGCCGTTGCCGCTCACGGTGTTGCCCCCCACCGTGCTGTTTGAGCTATAAGCAAGCTCTATCCCTTCGTAGCCGCTGCCGCTCACGGTGTTGCCGGAGACAGCGCTATCCCCGCTATAAACCAGATCTATCCCGCGCAGCCCGCTGGCCGCGACCGCGTTGTTCGCGACCGTGCTGTTGCTGCTATAGTTTAGATATATCCCGTTCGAGCCGCTGCCGCTCACGGTGTTGCCGGACACCGTGCTTCTGTTGCTATACGCAAGTATTATCCCGTCCCAGCCGCTGCCGCTCACGGTGTTTTCCGTCACCGTGCTGTTGCCGCTATAACCAAGTATTATCCCGTCCCAGCCGCTGCCGCTCACGGTGTTGCCGGACACCGTGCTGTTGCCGCTATGAGCAAGCCGTATCCCATCCATGCCGCTGCCGCTCACGGTGTTTTCCGTCACCGTGCCGTTGCCGCTCGCGTCAAGCAGTATGCCGTGCTGGACGCTGCCGCTCACGGTGTTTTGCGCCACCGTGCTGTTGGCGCTGTAAACCAGGAATATCCCGAACCCATCGCTGCCGCTCACGGCGTTGCCGGACACGGTGCTGTTGGAGCTATCAGCTATCTTTATCCCCTCCTCCCCGCTGCCGCTGACGGCGTTGAAGGCGACGGCGCCAGCGGGGCTGTCCTCCAGCGAAATCCCCTTCTGGGAAAAGCCGCCGACCGTGTTGCAGTAAATCCGGGCGCCCTCGCTGGTCTTCACCGCGATGCCGGTGCCGCCCTCCCGGCCCCGCCTGCCCTCGAGCAGGTTGCCGCCGATCCTCACTCCCGGGCTGTCGGCCACGCTGATCCCGGGCGCGACCGCCCCCGCCCTGATGCTGAAGCCCTCCAGCCTGAAGCCGGGGCTGGCTTGCACCGTGACCCCGTCCTGCGACCCCCCGGAGGCGTCGATCACCGTCTGCCGCGCCCCCCACACCGAGCTCAGCCGGGAGCCGGCCTCAAACTGGTAGATCCCCACATTCTCCGCGTAGACCCCCCGGTCCACCAAAATCCAGTCCGGCCGGCCGCCGCCGTCGGCCGCCGCCGCCGCCACCGCCTCGGCGATCCGCTCGTAGCCGCCCCCGCAGGCAACCCCGGCCAGCGTGCAGTCCCCCAGCGCATCGGCCCGCGCCACCACGAAAAGATCCACCACCGGCGCGGGCGAGGAGGCCGCCGTCTGCGCCCCCGCCGCCCCGGCCCGGCCGGCCGCGGCAAACCCCGCCCCCGTGAACGGGCAGAAGCTGTACTCGCCCCCGGCGCTCTGCGCCCGCACCAGCCCCGCGCTCGAGTCCCCCGCCGCGCCGACAGAAGCCGAGTCCTCCGTGGAGGCCGCCGACGCCGCCACCCTCTCGCCCCCCGCAGCGCTGTAGCTGATCACCGCCATGTCGCCGGCCGCCGACTCCGCGCGCACCAGCACCTCCTGCTCCGCGCCCCCCGTGCTGCTGGAAACAACCAGCGAGGAGCTCAGCCCCGTGGGCTCCCCGCCCCCCGTGCAGCCCGCGCAGAGCCACGCGAGAAGGCTCGGCTCCGCGGCCAAAACGCCACCCGCAAACACCGCCGCCGATACCCAAAAACCCGCCAGCACGCACACCAGGCCTCTTCGCATGTCCGCCTCCTTCTCGTTGTCGTTCACTAGACTAATAAGGAAAGCGTCTCCGCGGCCCGCCGGCAAATGGGGACGACGGCAGAAAGGGCGGCGGCGGCGTTCGCATGGCACGGCCTTGCAGTTTGGGGCGGAAGCAAGAAAAGCCCTTGACAGCTATCTACCGGAGGACCGTCGCGGCCGTCAAGGCAAATCTCGGCCGCGGCCGGCCGCGATCCGGGCCTTGCGATTTTTTCTTGACATTGACATCAACACCTACTAAATGCGCAATTAGAGTGAAATAGGTTTCCTTTTTCTTTCCTAAACGTGCCGAGCGTGTCAAGCCTGTTGCTTTCAACCATAGCCTCGCAGATTGAAGTGAACACTTGAGGGGAGGAAAAGGAGGAGACAATGAAACCGCTTCAAAGGGCAATCCTACGCGGGACGGTTTTAGCGGCAGCGGCGCTCCTGGTCCTGGGGGGCAGCGCGTTCGGGCAGTGGAGCGGGCCCGTGCCCGCCTTTCCAGCCGGCATCACCCAGCAGACGGAAAACGGCGGGATCTGGCCGATCGCCATCGACTGGCCGCCGGGCTACGCCGATGGCTGGGAAGCCGATAAACTGGAAGAGGCGGGCCTTGTGCCCGGGGAGTTCGACCAAGGCATCAACGAGATTTGGAAGCCGGGAGACGGGACCAACGTGACGGTCAGCGGCATCCCGTTCAACGACGGCACGAGGAGCATCACCTTCTATTCGGGGCCACCCACAGACACCGAATTCTCAACGCCCGGCGGCACCTACACCTACTACACGTGGGACAAGGTCAACCAGGTATACGTTGCGACCACCGTCAACCCCAATAGCGTCCAATACTCCGCCAACAGCCTCTTGGCCTGGCAGACCGGGCCGAGCGGCCAGGAGTGGACCCCGAGCTTCATCATCGTCAAGGGGGCCCCGAACCTTGGCGGCGACGCCAACGTCTACGACTACACCGGCCAGAGCAACGCGAAGGGGCTCGCGGCGAACCCGGCCGGCCCCTCCACCGTCACGAGCGACTACTGGCTCTACAGCCCGCCGGCAATCGGGGACCAGGGTCCTGAGGCAGGTCGCCCACGGCTCAGCTACCAGGCCATCAGCCACGTCGACCTCATCTACGACCCGCGCCAAAACGGCGGCGACGACGACGACGACTTCACCGACGACGATGACGACTTCACCGACGACGACGACGACTTCGCCGACGACGACGACGACTTCACCCAGGTGACCAAGGGCGCCGATCCGCCCCGCGAGGGCTTCCGGGTGCGGACCAACACCGACATCGAGTGCATCGGCGCCACCGAGGAGTCCGAGTCCTACACCTGGCAGTACGGCGACGGCATGATCGACCTGCGGGTGCCCTACATGCTCTCGGGCGGCGCGGCCGAGATCCGCTACGAGCAGCGCATGAAGTCCGTGGACGGGCTCACCCGCTTCGTCAAGGGGTTCAACGCCGACTCCCACGAGCAGCCCAACCTCACAGTGAGCAAGTCCTTCGGCTACGTGGCCGACCCCAACTCGACGGCGGCCATCATGGAGCACGAGGAGAAGGTGGGCATCAGCAACGTCAACTTCGGCGGGATCCTGGGCGAGAGCCTCTCCGGGTTCCTGACCCTGTGCCCGTGGGTGACGGGCCAGGTGCTCGACGCCTACAACCTGGGCGCGGCGGCGGGCAGCAAGATGAAGGTGACCCAGGTGTCGGCCTCCAGCGAGTCGCGCGCCAACACGCTCTTCCTGCCGGGGGTCTCCTACGGGGTCTCGGCCGAGGGGGTGGGCGAGATCGAGGCGGGAATCGTGGTGGACATCTTCGAGGGCAGCTCGCCCTTCGTGCCCTCGCTGGTGGCTGCCACCGTGGAGATCCCCAGCGGCACGGTCGTGGCGCTGCAGATCCTGGCACCCGACCCGCCGCCCATCATCAGCCGCACCACCTACGAGGAGTCGGCCCGCGCCTCGGGCGTCTGGAGCTTCGGCAAGGAGATGAGCTTCAACTCGACGCTCGCGATCGGCGGGCTGCCCGAGCCCTTCCAGCGCGTGCCGTGAGGAGCTGACGCCAAGAGAAGGTGCCGGCGCCAGAGGGCGGCCGGCACCGCGCGCAAGCGCCCGTCGAAAAAAAAT
>JBFYWX010000252.1:0-10425 GCA_041310825.1 Desulfobacteraceae bacterium
TCGCACGGGTCAAGACCGAGCCCGGCCGCGATCTCACGGGCCGCGGTCGGGTCCGGCTTGCGCGGTCGTTCGGGCACGGCGCCAACGACCCGCTGAAAGCGGCCCCCCGGCAGCAGCTCACGAACGAGATGCCGGGTCGCCTCCTCCGGCTTGTTGGAGAGAACGGCCAGCCGCAACCCTGCCGTGACCAGCCCGTCTATCATTTCCACGACACCCGGGTAGGGCCGGGTCTTGCGGGTCCGGCGCTCGCGGTACTCACGCTGCATCTCGCCGACGAAGCGGTCGAGAACCTCCTCGTCGGCGAGCTGGAAGGGCAGCGCCCGCCGCACGAGCATGGCGATCCCATCGCCCACGAAATAGCGGTAGGCCGCCACCGGGTGGGACGGCAGCCGGTTCTTCGCCAAGACGGAGTTCATGGCATCCGCCAGGTCCTCCAGGCTGTCGAGCAGCGTGCCGTCCAGATCGAAAATGACCGCCTTGAATCTCATCTTCCCTCGGCTACACCAACCCCTGGTCCTGCATGGCATTGACCACCTTGAGGAAACCGGCGATGTTGGCCCCCATGAGGTAGCTACCGGGCTGGCCGTATTCCTCCGCCGCATCGAGGCAGGTGCGGTGGATGCCTTTCATGATGAGCTTCAACCGGCCCTCCACCTCCTCGCGCGACCAGCTCAGGCGCATGCTGTTCTGAGCCATCTCGAGCCCCGACACCGCCACCCCGCCGGCATTGGCGGCCTTGCCCGGCGCATAGAGCAGCCCGGCGCCCTGGAACACCGCGACCGCCTCGGGCGTTGAGGCCATGTTCGCCCCTTCGGCCACCAGCTCGACGCCGCCGGCCGCGAGGTGCCCGGCATCCTTTCCGTTGATCTCGTTTTCGGTAGCGCAGGGGAAGGCGCAGTCGGCCTTCACCTTCCAAAGCGGGTGGTGGTCCAGGGCGGCGTCCCGCTCCACGAAGACCGCCTGGGAGTACTTGTCGACGTATTCGCCGATCCGCGCGCGCCGGATGTTCTTCAGCCGTTTGACGAAGTCGAGCTTGCCGCGGTCGATGCCCTCTTCGTCGACGATGTACCCGGAGGAGTCCGAGAGAGTCACCACTTTGGCCCCCATCTCGATCAGCTTTTCCACGGTGTGCTGAGCCACGTTCCCGGAGCCCGACACGAGGCAGACCTTGCCGGAAAGGCTCTGGTGGCGCACCGCCATCATCTCGGCCGCGAAATAGACCAGCCCGTAGCCGGCCGCCTCGCGCCGGATGAGGCTTCCGCCCCAGTCCAGGCTCTTGCCGGTAAAGACCCCCGTGAATTCGTTGCGCAGGCGTTTGTACATCCCGAAAAGGTAGCCGATCTCGCGCGCCCCGACCCCGATGTCGCCCTCGGGAACGTCGGTGGCGGGGCCGATGTGCCGGAAGATCTCGGCCGCAAAGCTCTGGCAGAAGCGCATCACCTCCTCGTCGGATTTCCCCTTGGGGTCGAAGTCCGCCCCGCCCTGCCCCGCTCCCAGGTTGAGGGTCGTGAGCGCGTTTTTGAACACCTGCTCGAAGGCCAGAAACTTGAGAATGCTCAGGTTCACCGAGGCGTGGAACCGCAGCCCGCCCTTGTAGGGGCCGATGGCGCTGTTCATCTCCACCCGGAACCCGCGGTTGACACGGGACTGGCCGTGGTCATCCATCCAGGGCACGCGGAAGCTGATGACCCGCTCGGGCTCGACCAGCCGCTCCAGGATCGCGTTGCGGCGGTACTCGGGGTGCCGGTCGAGCACCGGTTTGACGGAATCGAACACCCCCCGGACGGCTTGCTGGAACTCCTTTTCCCCGGGATCGCGGGCGGACACTGTTCTCAGGATATCGGACATGGGAGACCTCCTTCTCTGGGCTGCCCTCGCAGAACGGGTTCAGGCGTCGATGATGGCCAGGGCCTCGTCGCGAAACGCCTCCATCACATAGGGGATGCCCGTGACCTTGGCGCACTCCTCGGTCAGCGATACGAGGTCCTGCCGGCTGATGTAGCGCACCTCCCAGCTGCGGGTACCCGCCATAAGCTGCTGGAGCCCCACGCGGATCTTGTCGACGCCGTTGTAGATCCCGATGGCCCCCAGCGGGAAGCTGTCCACCTCGGCGCCGTACTTGTCCTTGAGCACCTCGTAGTTCATGAAGATCTCCTCCTTGGTCATGCCGTAGCGCGAGACCGTCTTGGGGAGCCCCTCGTCCTCGCCGCGCAGCCATTTCTCGGCGTTCTTGCCGACCATGCCGGGGATCATCAGCGCCCGGCCCATGCACACGGCCTTGCAGAAGGGGGCCCCGAGCGCCAGGGCCTTGAAAACGTGGTCCTCTGCGGAAAAGCCGCCGGCAAAGGCGATGTCGGGCACCCACAGCCCGCGGCGGGCGAGGCGCTCGCAGAGGTCGTGGGCCATGGCGTGCAGGTAGAGCGAGGGGATCCCCCACTCGACCATCATGCGCCAGGGGCTCATCCCGGTCCCGCCGGGGGCGCCGTCGATCGTTAACAGGTCGATCTTCGCGTCGCTCGACCAGCGGATGGCCATGGCGAGCTCGCGCATGGGGTAGGCCCCGGTCTTGAGGGTGATGCGCTTGGCGCCGAGCCGACGGATGCGCTCGACCTCCTGCAGGAACCCCTCGCGATCGATGAACCCGAGGCGCGAATGGCGCTCGAACTGCTTGAGCGGGCCGGCCTTGAAAGCCGCCTGGTGGGCGGGCAGCTCGGGGTCCGGCGTGACGATGTAGCCGCGTTTTTTCAGCTCGAGCGCGCGGTCGAGGGAGTTGACCTTGATCTCGCCCCCGATGCACTTCGCGCCCTGGCCCCATTTCAGTTCGATGGTCTCGACCCCCAACTTGTCGATCACATATTCGGCCACTCCCAGGCGGGTGTCCTCGACGTTCATCTGGACCAGGATGTCGCCGAAGCCCTCGTGGTAGCGGCGGTACTCGCGCACGCGGCGGTCCATCTCGGGCGACTTGACGACCTTGCCCCGGGCGTTCAACTCGAGCCCGGGGTCGATGCCGCAGACGTTTTCGCCGCAAACGATCGTGATCCCGCTGATGGCGGCCCCCACCGCGAAGTGCTCCCAGTTCTTGCGGGCGATGTCGGTGCTTCCCAGGGCCCCGGTGAAGATCGGCACTTTCATCTTGACCCGGTTCTGCGCCCCATAGGCGGTCTCGGTGTTCACGTTCGGGAAGGTGGCACGGTCCGGGTCGGCCTCGATGCCCTTGGCCCCCAGCGCATAGCCGTTGATGTTGAGGTGGGAGTAGTCCACGGGGTAGTCCTTGTCCGCCCCGGCGGTAACGCTCCCGAAGGGCTCGGGGTAGAGCACCTCCCGGCCGCGGAAGGTGGCGCGGAACATGTCGCAGTTGCCGCGGCAGCCATCGATGCAACGGCTGCAGATCCCGGATTGGGGCACGACGTTTCTGGAGCGGTTTCCGGTTTGAAGGGCGTCATTCGCATTCGGTCGCTGCAGGTTCATGGGCGTTTCTCCTTTGCCTCGGGTTGCGATCCTTAAATGCCCATTTTTAGATGTGCCCCCGATTAAAGTCAAGGAGTTCTGGCGCTCTATCCGCGGCGGTGATATGAAGGCCGCAGGCTGACGCTGATCGGGTTCCACCCCACCGGTCACAGGCGTTGCGGAGCGGATGATGCAGACAGGCGACTTGAATGCGTGGATCGACCGGTTCCTCAATTACCTGCTGGTCGAAAAAGGGTTGGCCAAGGCCACCCTCGACGCTTACAGCCGTGATCTTCTGCGCTACGCGGACTTCCTGAACCAGTCCGGCCGGCACGCGGCCGGAGGCGAGGACGGCCCGCTGATCCTCAAACACCTGATCGATCTGCGCAGCGCCGGGCTGGGGGCGCGCTCCCGCGCCCGGCACCTCGTTGCGGTGCGGGGCTTTTACCGCTTCCTCGCCCAGGAGAAGCTCATCCCGGCCGATCCCGCCAAGCTGATCGACCTGCCCAAGCGGATCCTCAAGCTGCCCGATGTGCTGTCGGTGGAGGAGGTCCGCCGGCTGCTCAACGCGCCCGCCGGCGCAAGCCCGTCGGCGATCCGGGACGCCGCCATGCTCGAGCTTCTCTATGCTGCGGGCCTGCGGGTCTCCGAGTTGGTCGGCCTGAAGCTCCAGGACCTCCACCTGGACGCGGGCTTTGTGCGCGTGATGGGCAAGGGGTCCAAGGAGCGGGTGGTCCCGATCGGCCAGTACGCGCGTGAGAAGACCCTCTTCTATCTGGGAAACGCTCGCCGCCGTCTGCTCGCCGACCGGGCGAGCCCGTATCTTTTTATCGCCCGTGCCGGGCGCCCGATCACCCGTCAGGGGTTCTGGAAGCTGGTGCGGCGGTACGCCGAGGCGACCGGCCTGGTCAAAAAGGTCACCCCGCACAGCCTGCGACACTCCTTCGCCTCCCACCTCCTCGAAGGCGGGGCCGACCTGCGGGCGGTGCAGGTGATGCTGGGTCACGCCGATATCGCCACCACCCAGATCTACACCCACGTGGCGAACGAGCGCCTGCGGGAAGTCCACCGCCGGTTCCACCCGCGCGGATGAGATCCTGCGAATGCTTGACAGGCGCGCCCGATTTCCCTAATTCCTTATTCCGCATGAACACGCTGGCCGCCCAACCACCGATCGGCACCTGGCACCCGGGGAAAGACCCGATTGAACCGCTGGAGACCGGTCTTGCGCCGGCACTGCTGGACCTTGCCCGGCCGATCTTCGTCGTCCGCCACCCGGACGGTCCCGCCGTTAGCCGGGACGGAGCGGCGCAGATCGGCGACGCCGCGCGGGCCGGGGACGGTGCCAGGCCGCTTTTGGCGTACGTTCCGCCGCTTCCCCCCGACAGGCTGGGGGATGCCGGGTTCAAGGCCCGCTACGGTCTGCGCTTTGCCTATATCGCCGGGGAGATGGCGAACGGCATCACCTCGGTCGAGATGGTGCGTGAAGCCGGGCGGGCCGGCATGATCGGCTTTTTCGGGGCGGCCGGCCTGCTGCCGGGCGAGGTGGAGACCGCTCTCCTCCGCCTGCAGAGCGAAAACCCGGCCGTCCCGTTCGGAGTCAACCTGATCCACAGTCCCGGGAACATCGAGCTGGAAGCCGCCCTGGTGGAGATCTTCCTGCGCCGGGGGGTGCGCTTGGCGAGCGCCTCGGCCTTCGTCGATCTCACCTGGCCGCTCGTCTACTACCGCGTCAAGGGGGTCCATCGCGATGCGCGCGGTCGGGTCGTCTGCCCCAACCGCCTGGCGGGCAAAGCATCGCGGGTCGAGGTGGCCCGCAGGTTCCTCTCCCCCCCGCCCGAAAAAATCCTGACCCAGCTCCGCGGCCGGGGGTTGATCACGGCCGAAGAGGCGTCTCTGGCCGCCCGGCTGCCGATGGTGGACGATCTCACGGCGGAGGCCGACTCGGGCGGACACACGGACAACCGGTCGGCCATCACCCTGCTCCCAGCCTTCCGGGCGCTGCGCGACGAGACGGCGGCCGCCCAGGGCCTTGCCGCGCCCCCCAGCGTCGGGCTGGGCGGCGGCATCGCGACCCCCGACGCCGCGGCCGCGGCCTTCGCCATGGGGGCGGCCTACATCCTCACCGGCTCGATCAACCAGGCCTGCGTCGAGGCCGGTACCTCCCTCGCAGTCCGCACCATGCTGGCCGAGGCCGGGCAGGCGGACGTCACCATGGCACCGGCGGCCGACATGTTCGAAATGGGGGTCAAGGTGCAGGTCCTCAAACGCGGCACCATGTTCCCCCACCGCGCGGCGAAACTCTACGAGCTCTACACCGCCCACGAGCGTTTCGAGCAGGTACCGGCCCGCCAGCGCGAGATCGTCGAGCGGGATCTTCTCAGGTGCCGCTTCGAAGAGGAGTGGGAACACACCCGGGAATTCTTCCGCGAACGCGACCCGAAACAGATCGAACGAGCCGAAAAAGATCCCAAGCATAAAATGGCGCTCGTTTTCCGCTCCTACCTGGGCCGCTCCTCCACCTGGGCCACCGCCGGCGAGCCCTCCCGCCGGCTCGACTACCAGATCTGGTGCGGCCCGGCGATGGGCGCCTTCAATCAGTGGACGAAAGGGGGCTTTCTCGAAAAGCCGGAGAACCGCCGCACCGTGACCGTGGCCCTGAACCTGCTCTTCGGCGCCGCGGTGGCCACCCGGGCCGCCTGGCTGCGGGCCCAGGGAGTCGACCTGCCGCGCGGCGCGGGGTCCACGACGCCCCTGGCGCTTGCCGAGATTTCGAAGTTGACGGGGGAAGCGACCCTCTGCGGTTGAGCGCTTCGCTCAAACTTTACCTTGAAAATCTAAGCGATTATTCGTATATAGTAATTTTGAGCTTTCGCCGGTTCAGGACCGGCCGGAATCCGGTTTTGCCCGACCGCAGTCGGAGTCACCCCCATTGTCCCGGGTCCAGGTCGATCACAGGAAAATGCCGTGAGCATTGACCCCCATCAACGCCCCGTCGCCGTCGTGGGCATGAGTGCCTTTTTCCCCAAATCGGTGGGGTTGAAGGGCTATTGGCGGCTTCTGCGCCGGGCGATGGACGCCATCAGCGAGGTGCCCCCTTCCCACTGGTCCGCGGGCGACTACTACGACCCGGACCCGAAGCGCCCGGACCATGTCTACTGCACCCGCGGCGGGTTTCTCCCGGCGGTGGACTTCGACCCCGCGGAGTTCGGTATCCCCCCGTCGGCGCTGGAGGCGACCGACAGCTCCCAGCTGCTTGCGCTCCTCGCCGCCCAGCACGCCCTGGAGGACACCGGGGTCGCCGTGGACCGCGCGCGCACCAGCGTGATCCTGGGGGTCACCGGAACCCAGGAGCTGGTCATCCCCCTGAGCTCCCGCCTCGGGCACCCTCATTGGCGCAGGGCCCTGGCGGAAAACGGCGTGGACCCCGCACTTGCCGAAAAGATCGTTAGCCGCATCGCGGAGGCCTACGTGCCCTGGCAGGAGAGCTCCTTTCCCGGGCTGCTCGGCAACGTCGTTGCCGGACGGGTTTGCAACCGGTTGGATTTAGGGGGCACCAACTGCGTGGTGGATGCCGCCTGCGCCAGCTCGCTCGCCGCCGTCCACCTGGCCCAGCTCGAGCTCACCTCCGGCCTGTGCGACGCGGTGATCACCGGCGGGGCCGACACCCTGAACGACATCTTCATGCACATGTGCTTCTCGAAGACCCGAATCCTCTCGCCCACCGGCGACGTGCGCCCCTTTTCGAAGGATGCCGACGGCACGCTCCTGGGGGAGGGCATCGGGCTGCTGGTGCTGAAACGCCTCGCGGACGCCGAGCGCGACGGGAACCGGATTTACGCGGTGATCAAGGGCATCGGCTCCTCGAGCGACGGACGCTCGCAGAGCATCTACGCCCCGCGCATCGAAGGCCAGGTGGGCGCCCTTCAGGCGGCCTACGCCGCGGCCGGTATCGACCCGGCGACGGTGGATCTGGTCGAGGCCCACGGCACCGGCACGCGGGTCGGGGACAAAGTCGAATTCCAGGCTCTGTGCCAGGTCATGGGCGCTGCGGACGGCAGCCGCCGGCGCTGCGCCCTGGGTTCGGTCAAGTCCATGATCGGCCACACCAAGGCCGCCGCCGGCGCGGCCGGCCTGGTCAAAGCCGTCCTGGCGCTGCACCACAAGGTCCTGCCGGCGACCCTCAAAGCCGAGGACCCGGACCCCGCTTTAGACATCGCGCATTCGCCCTTCTACCTCAACACCCGCACCCGCCCCTGGGTTTCGGCCGCCGGCCGCCCGCGGCGAGCCGGTGTGAGCTCCTTCGGTTTCGGCGGCAGCAATTTCCATATGGTCCTGGAGGAGCACCGGCCGGAAAAAGCGCTAATCAGCTGGGACGGCGCGGTGCAGATTCTCGCCTTTTCCGCCGACACGACCGGGGATCTGGAGCATCGGGTCCGGGAGTTCATGGCCAACGTCGGCTCCGAAGCGAATGAGGCCGAGTTGGCCCACCACGCGGCCAACACCCGCACCGCCTTCTCCCACCGCCACGGGCACCGGCTCCTGGCCGTGATCGAGGAACCTCGAGCCGCCGAGGCCCTGCTCGCAAAGGCGCTGGCGCTGCCGACGGCACCGGGCGGACCCGACCTGTCCGGGACACCGAACCTCTTTTACGGCTGCGGCCCGGCCGCGGGCGGGGTGGCTTTTCTTTTCCCCGGCCAGGGCAGCCAGTACCCGGGGATGATGTCGGACCTGGCCTGCCTCTTCCCCCAAGCCCTCGCCGCCTTCGAAACCGCCGACCGGCAGGTCGCCGGCCGGCGGCCCCTGAGCGACATCGCGCTGCTGCGGCCGGGCGCCGATAGCGCCGCCGCGCCAGAGGCCCTGCGCGCGACGGAGACAGCCCAGCCAGCCATCGGCGCGGCCTCGCTCGCCGCACTCGGTGCGCTCGCGGAGTTCGGGATCCGGCCCGACGCCGTGGGCGGACACAGCTTCGGTGAGCTGACGGCCCTTTGCGCCGCGGGCTGGATGGACGAAACCACCTTCTTCGATTTAGCGGCCGCCCGGGGTCAGGCCATGGCCCGTGCCGGCGGGGAGGGACGCGGGACGATGGTGGCGGTGCGCGGCCCCCTCGCCACCATCGAGGCCCTGATCGCCCGCGAGCGGGTCGATGTCGTCCTCGCCAACCGCAACAGCCCGCAACAGGCGGTCCTCTCCGGGAGCGCGGCAGCCGTCGCGGAGGCGGCCCGCCTCTGCCGGCAGCAGGGCTTCGCCGTCACGTCCCTCGCGGTCGGCGGCGCGTTTCACAGCCCCCTGATGAAATCCGCCCAAACCGAATTCGCCGACCGGGCGGCGGCGGCCGCCATCACGCCCGGCGCCGTTCCGGTCTACTCCAACATGTCGGGGCAGTCCTATCCCCACGACCCCGAAGCCGCCCGCCGCCTGCTCGGTGAACACCTGGGCCGGCCGGTCGATTTCGTCGCCCAGATCGAGTCTATGTTCCGCGCGGGGATCCGCACCTTTCTCGAAGTCGGCCCAAAAGCGGTCCTGACCGGGTTGGTCAACGCCATCCTGGCGGACCGTCCCGCCGCCGCGCTCGCCGTGGACGCCTCCGCCGGGCGGCGCGACGGCATCACGGATCTCGCGGCCACGCTCTGCCGGCTGGCAGCCCTGGGGCACGCGGTCGCACTGGAGAACTGGGAGGCGCCGGCGCCGGCGCCGAAACCGCTGCGCATGCCGGTTCGAATTCACGGGGCCAACTACCGCTCGCCCCGGCCAGTGCCGCGCGACCCCATCGCGCCGCCGCCGCGCACGCTGCCGTCCCCGGCCGCACCCCATCCCGCACCTTTTCCACCGCCAGGCTCAAAACAGCCTGAGCCCTTGACCGGTAGTGACAGCGAACCGATGAGGAAAAACACACCCGACACGATTTCGGATGCGCTGCGTTCGGTTCAGGAGGGGCTGAAGACGATTCAGGCCATCCAGGTCCAGACCGCCCGCGCCCACGAGAAATTCCTGGAAACCCAGGGGGAGGCCACCCGGGTCCTGCTCGAGCTGGTACAAGCGACCGGCCGGCTGGCAGGCCTCCCCACCGGCCGGGTCACGGAGCGTCCGGCCGCTACGCCGGAGATCGATGCCGTGCCGCCGCGGCCCGCATCACCGGAAGCAATCGCCCTTGAGGCCGCACCACGGCCCCCCGCGGCGGCGGTGCCGGTGGCGGCCACCCCGCCGCCCGATGCAGGGCTTGCGGCCCTTCTGCTCTCCGTGGTGGCCGAGCTGACCGGCTACCCCGCCCAGATGCTCGGGCTCGACATGGACATCGAGGCCGACCTCGGCATCGACTCCATCAAACGCGTCGAAATCCTCTCCACCCTCGAGGAACGCCGGCCCGGCCTGAGGCCCGTCGCCCCCGAAGACATGGGCCGGCTCAAGACCCTGGGCCAGATCATCGCGTTCCTCGGCCGCAGCCACGACCCGCCGCAGGCACAGGGGCCGCCGCCGGTGGCGGTGGCCCCACCGGCCCCGCTTGCTGCCGGCCCGGTGGAAATCTCCGAGGCGCGGCTCGCCGAGCGCCGAGCCGTCACCTTGCAGGCGACAGAGCTTTCCTCTCGGACGCCGATCCCCCTCGCCAAGGGAAAGAAAGTCTTCGTCACGGATGACCGCACGGGGCTCTCCCAAGCCGTCGTAGCCGAGTTCGGGCGGATCGGGATCAACACCGTCCTGATCTCGCTAGACATCCTGCGGCACAAGAAGATCCTGCCGCCCGCGGCCGGGCTGGTGCTCGTCCAGAACCCGGCCTCGGCCGACATGGAGGCCGATTTAAAACACAGCTTCGAGCTGACCAAAACCCTCGGAGTGGAACTGACTGATTCCGCGCGGCAGGGGGGCGCTTTTTTCACCACCGTGACCCGCATGGACGGGGCGTTCGGGTTCAGCGGCCGCCCGGTGTCGCACCCGCTCCAAGGCGCCCTGGCGGGGCTTGCCAAAACCGCTGCGGTG
>JBFYWX010000279.1:0-2935 GCA_041310825.1 Desulfobacteraceae bacterium
TTGTTCACGTCCGAGTGAAAATCGGTGAAGGCTTTTTTGACTTCGGTGAATTCGCTGTCGACCTGCAGCGTTTCCTTGAGCTCGCTGGTGGCTTTCCGGAACTCACGCACGGCGCGGCCCATGGACTTCGCCAGGTCGGGAAGTTTCTTGGGGCCAAGGACGATCAGGGCCACCACGGCGATCAGAATCAGCTCGGGCATGCCGATGCCGAACATAGACGAACTCCAGTCGACTTTGTAAAACAGTCAGCTCACCAAACCGGGACACCACGACGCATAACAATCCCTCTCCCCTGGCCCCTCCCGCAAGGGGAGGGGAGATCGAGATGGAGTGGGAATTGTTCCTCCGCCAAGCAGCTTCTTTTTATCTTCCCCCATCAAAAGCGGGGCCGGGTCGCGGCGTTCACGTCTCACGCGCCGGCAGAAAGCTTATCCTTACTTTGTCGAGCAATCCCTGTCAAGGCGAAGCCGCGTCGGGATTCAGCACGAGAAAAAAGAGCCGCCCGGGGTGTTTGAGGTGGCCGGCGGCGAGTTCCGCATACGGGCCGTTGCCCCAGAAGAGATCGGCGCGTCCCGGTCCGGTGATGGCGCCCCCGGTATCCTGGTTGAGCGCAAATCGCCGAAGGGGCCTCCAGGAGGTCACCTTGCCGAAAGCATCGCCGACCGGTTTTTCGGTTTCGGCAAAAACCAGCGCAGCGGGCGGGAAGATTTTCAAATCCAGGGCGAGCGAGCGGCCGGGGGTCAGTTTGAAGTTTAAGGCGCCGAGCGGCCCTTCGGGAACGATCTTGAAAAAGATAAAGCTGGGGTTGTAGTTGAGCACCCGCTCGACCTCGTAAGGGTTCTCGCGCAAATAGGCCCGGATGCGCTGCATGGACATCTCCTCACGGGGGATGCGGCCTTCTTCGATCAGGAGCTGCCCGATGCTGCGGTACGGGCGGCCGTTTTTGGCGTCGTAGCCCACATGCAGGGTGCGCCCGTCGGGGAGCACGATCCGGCCGGACCCCTGGATGTGCAGGAAGAAGAGATCCACCGGGTCTTCGACCCAGGCGATCGGCTCAACTCGCTTGTAGAGCACCCCCTCCTGCTCGATCTCGCGGCGCTCGTAGTAGGGCACCACCCGCTTCCCGGCGATGCGGCCGACAATGGTTTCCCCCTTGAGCTTTTCGGAAAAGGCCCCCAGCTCGATCGTGATTAGATCATCGGGGCGGGGGTAGAGCGGAAAGGAAAACTCCGGCCGGCGTTCGAGGCTCCCTTTGAGCAAGGGTTCGTAATAGCCGGTGAAGAGCACCTCGCCGCGCGTGTCACGGCCAACGGATTGGTAGACCCGGAACTTTTCACGGATGAAGGCCTTTAGCTTGCCGGCCGGGGGGATGGTGCGGATAAAGCTCCGGAACTCTTCCAGCGATTGCAGAACATGGACGGCGCTGTAACGGTCCGGGCCGAAGCGGAACTCACGCTCGGGCGCCGTCGCCTGGAGAAAAGCGATGCTCCGGGAAAGGGCGTGCTCAAGGCCTTCATAGTCGAGGTCGTCGGCGAAATCCGGGATTTCCTCCGGTGCGAGGCGCTTAAGCGCCGTTTCGGCCGTCGGCAGGACGACCGGGGGCGGTGGCTTGGGCGGCGGCGGGCAGCCGACCAGCAACAGAGCCGCCAGCAGGCCGGTAAGTGCCGGGCCGAGCCGCCCGAGGACGGCTGCGTTCATCATGACGAGCGCTCTTTTCGCTTGTAGATGCCGCTTTTGCCCCCGCTCTTCTCGACCAGCCGAATATCCGCGAGCGTCATTTCCCGGTCGTGGGATTTGCACATGTCGTAGATCGTGAGCCCCGCCAGGGCGGCGGCGGTGAGCGCCTCCATCTCCACCCCGGTCTGATCCAGGGCCCGCACGGCCGCCCGGATGCCAATCGCATGCCCCTCCTCGTCCGGGATGAAATCGACCTGGATGTGGGTGATGTTGAGCGGGTGGCACATGGGGATGAGGTCGGCGGTGCGTTTGGCGGCCATGACCGCTGCGATTCGGGCGGTTTCGAGCACGTTGCCCTTCTTGATCTTCTGGTCGCGGATCAGCGCGAAGGTCTCCGGCCGCATGTGGACCGTGGCGCCGGCAACCGCGGTGCGCACGGTCGCCGCTTTCGCGGTCACGTCCACCATGCGCACGCGGCCCTCCTCGTCGAGATGCGTGAATTCAGACATTGATTAATATCCTCTATGTGGTGACTCGGCGGTTTAGCTGTTTGAAGCCTGACGGGTGTGATCAGCTATTCGGCGTTGGGCCGGCAGAATTTTTGTGGGAGCGGCTCCCGGCCTTCGCAGCCAGGCAGCTTCGGCGGAGTAGGCTTCAGCCGCGATTCAAAACGATATCAATTTTGCCGCGCCTCAGGTCCCCTCCGTCCAGAGCACCTGATTGGCCATGGCCCAGAGCTCGCGCACCACCCCGTCCGCGTTTTTCCCCGCCACCCGCAGGAAATACATGGACGCCCCGCCGAGTTTCGGGTAGCGCAGGAACGTGTGCAGCCGGCACCCGTGCTTGAGGCAGAGGCCGGCGTAATCACGGTCGCCTTCGGCCGGCCGGGCGGGTTCTTCGAAGATGATGGTGGCCCCCGCGCCGGAGGTCAGGATGGCGTGAAGGGCCTTGAAGACATCCGACTCGGTGATGATGCCCTTGAGCTTGCCGTCTTGGAGTACCGGAACACCGCCGATCCGTTTCTTGAGCATCAGTTCGGCGGCCTTGGCCAGAGGGTCGTTCGGCCCCAACGTGGCCATGTGGCTGATCATGATGTCGCGAACCGGCACCTCCATGCCGTCCTCGCCGGCCTTGGTGGAGGCCTCGCCGCAGGTGCCCGGTAGGACCCGCAAAAGGTCGCGCTCGCTAACGATGCCGACGAGCTTGCCGCCGGCGACCACCGGCGCCCGCCGGATCCTGCGTCGCTTGAGCTCTGCCA
>JBFYWX010000303.1:0-3712 GCA_041310825.1 Desulfobacteraceae bacterium
CCCGCACCGGGTACGAGGTCACGGTCTATGACCCGCGCGAGGGGGCCTTCCGCCAGACCTTCGAGAAGATCCGCGCCGACCTGAAGGCCAAGCAGGTCACCCCCATCATCCCCTGGAACCAGTGGGAGGCCTGCGCCGGAAAAGTCCGCCAGGTCCGGGACCTGGCCGCGGCCCTCACGGACGCCGAGCTCGTGCTCGAGGCGGTCCCGGAAAATCTCGATTTGAAGAAAAGGGTCTGGAAAGAGATCGGCGAAAAGGCCCACCCGGATGCCATCCTGGCCACCAACAGCTCCTCGATGCCGGTCTCGCGCTTCGAGAACGAGGGGGGCCGGCCGGCGCAGGTGCTGAACATCCATTTCTACTTCCCGCTCCAGGGCGTCAACATGGTGGACATCATGGGCGGCACCCGCACCCGGCCCGATGTCATGGAGAAGGGCCAGGCATGGATCAGGTCGATCGGGTTCGTACCGCTCACGGTCAAGAAGGAGCTCCTCGGCTTCTGCTTCAACCGGGTCTGGCGGGCCATCAAGCGCGAAACCCTCTACATGTGGGGCAACGGGTTCGTGGACTTCATGGATGTCGACCGGGCCTGGATGATCTTCACCCGCATGCAGGAGGGGCCCTTCGCTTTGATGGACAAGGTGGGGCTCGACGTGATCTGGGACATCGAGATGGTTTACTACAACGACTCCAAGGACCCGAAGGACCACCCGCCCCGGGCCCTGCGCGAGATGATCGCGCGCGGCGAGCTCGGGGTCAAGAGCGGCAAGGGGTTCTACACCTACCCGAATCCGGCTTTCCTGCAGCCAGGCCTTTTGAAATAGGGGGCCGCGCTGCCGTCGAAAGCATACACCCAGGCCGCCGGCGCCCTGCTGACCGCCCCGGGGATGGCGGCCGTGGCCGCGCTCCTGATCCTCGCGGTCTGGTTTTCGCAAGCCGGCCTCGCCTTGCTGGCGGGGTTGTTCCTGGGCACTGTGGGACTGGCGCGGCTCTGGTGCCGCCTGTCGCTCGCCGGGGTGAGCGCCGAGCGGCGCTTCGTCTGCCGGCGGAGCTTCCCCGGCGAGACGATCGAGTGCACGCTCGGCCTGGTCAACCGCAAACCCCTGCCCCTGCCCTGGGCCCGGGTGGAGTGGCCGCTTCCGCCCGAGATCCGCCCCCTCTCGGCCGAGCCGCAGGCGGACTCCCCGGGGGTCCGGCGCTCGGCCTCGCTCTTCGGCTACCGCCGCATCAAATGGACGATCCGGCTGAGCGCCGCCCGCCGCGGTCTTTACCCCGTCGGGCCGCTCAGCCTTTGCACCGGCGATATCTTCGGGCTCTTCACCCGGTCACTGACGACAGCCGCAGCCGAGCCCCTCATCGTCTACCCGCGCATTTTTCCGGTCGACACCGGCGCGATCCCCTCGCTCCACCCCATGGGCGACCATCCCGCCCCCCGCCGGCTGGTGCTGGACCCCACCTGCCCCATCGGGGTTAGGGACTACCAGCGCACCGACAATCTGAAATTCATCCACTGGAAGGCCAGCGCCCGCACCCGGGAGCTGAAGGTCAAGCTGCTGGCGGCGACCACGGCCTTTCAGGTCGCCCTGTTCCTCGACGTCGAAGGCTTTCACGCGCAGGGTCTCCTTGCCGAGGAGGATTTCGAGCTTGCGATCAGCGCGGCCGGCTCCATCGCAGCCGCCCTGGCCGGAAAGGGCAGCCCGGTCGGGCTCTACGTGAACACCTGTCTGGCCGACACCGGGCTGCCGGCCGGGATCGCGCCCGGCGCCGGTCGGGAGCGGCTGTCCCTGGTGCTGGAGACCCTGGCCAAGGTCACCGCCACCCCGAGCGGGCCGTTCGCGGCCTTCGTGGAAGGCAGGCGCAGCGAGCTGCCGGCCGGCACCACGCTGGTCTTCATCGCCGGCCGCCCATCCCCGGGGTTGCCGCTCATCCTTGCGGACCTTAGCGCATCGGGCTTCAGGATCCTGCTCTTCAGCGTCGGCGATCATGGGGAGATCCGGCTCCCGGATAATATCGCCTTGCGTCGGGTACGAACGGCGGCGGACCTGACGGCCCGGGGCGGAGGCAGACCGTGATCGCGCGGATGGCCACAGCGGCCGGAATCCTCACCGTCGCCGGCATGGAGGCCTGCTGGCTTGCGAGCGTGCTCTGGCTCCTGGATCAGCGCGCCACCGGCGGCATGCTGCCCCTCCTCCCCTGGACCTTGGCGGGGGCTCTCCCGGCCTACACGCTGGCCCGGGCCGCCCGGGCCCTTGCCCCCGTTAGGCGTCTCGCGCTCCTCCTGGGGGCAGCGGGGCTGTGGGGGGCCGCCTGGATGACCTCCGCCCTCAGCGGCCTGATGCGCTTCGGGGGAAGCGAAGTCGCCGCCTGGGTCGTGCCCGCCGCGGCCGGGATCGCATGGGGCGCCGGCACCCGACTGGCCTTCGTCGCCGGCAGTACAGCGCTCGTGCTGGGTGAGTTTCAGTTCGGGCTCATGGCACTCGTGATCGTTTTCTTCTCCGCTGCCCAGTGGGGGCTCACGCTGCCGCAGGCAGGATTTGTAGGAGCGAGTTTTTTTCTGCTCTTCTTCTGCGGCGCCGCGCTCACGCACGGGAGTGCTCCGGGCGGCTGGCTGAAGAGCTCATCCCGGGGGCAGTGGCTCGCCATCCTCCTCGGGCATGCGCTGCTGATGCTGGCAGCCGGCGCGCTCCTCGTTCAGGCCATGACGCCCGGCCTGCTGCAAGCGTTCCTTTCCATGCTGGAACGGCTGTGGGAGGGGATGGTGGGTCTTCTGGCCGCGGTTCTCGCCTGGCTCGCCCGGATCCTGCCCCAGCCCGAGATCGCAACCAGCACCCCCGCCCCCGGGGGCATGGCCACCCCCCCGGCAAGCGCGAGCATGCCGGACCTCCTGCGCCTCCCGGATTATATCCGCACCATCGCCCAGGTTCTGGTCGGGGGGTTCTGGGCCGGGCTCTTCCTCGTGGCTCTGTGGCGCCTGGCAAGCCAAGTCGCCGCCTGGCTGCGGCAGCAGCTCGGGTCCGGGACGGAGGAGACCGTGGAATCGATGCCGGGCGCTCTGCGCGAGGATCTCCGGCGCCTGTTCAAACGGCTGTGGGAGTGGATCCGGGCCCGGGTCGGTGGCCTGGGGCGGTGGCTGCCGGGCGGAGGGCCCACGGGGCCGGCCTCAGGGGCCGCGGCCGTGCGCCGACGCTACCGCGAGCTCTTGAAGTGGGCCGCGCGCCGGGGCCATCGGCGCCGGCCCGCTCACACCCCGCGGGAATTCCTGACGGACCTTTGCGAGCGATTCCCGCTCGTCTGCACCGAGCTGCGCCTTATCACCGAGCACTATGAGCGGGTGCGCTACGGGGAGATCGACCCCGGCAGCGGGGCCCTCTCCGAGATCGAACGCTGCTGGGAACGGGTGCGGCGCTCCGCCGGCCGTAAAAAAGCTGGACCTGCAGACCGGAAGCAACTATAGCGGGAATCCATCCATGGACAGAACCGACTCCCACCTCCTTGATACCCCGGACCCGGCCATAGCCCCCATCATCCAGGAAGCGGCGGGCCGATTCCGTGCAAACGTGGCCGCGGCCGTCATCGGCCGTCCCCGGGCCCTCGATCTCATTTTTGTCGCCCTGCTCTGCGAGGGCCATGTCCTGATCGAGGACGTCCCCGGGGTGGGCAAGACCCTGCTGGCCCGCGCCACCGCCCGGTCGCTCGCCTGCAGCTTCAAGCG
>JBFYWX010000318.1:0-7383 GCA_041310825.1 Desulfobacteraceae bacterium
ACCCTGACCGAGACCTACCACTTCCTGCGGCTGCTCTACAGCAAGCTCGGCGTCCAGCACTGCCCGGGGTGCGGCCGCGCCCTCGCCGCCCAGAGCCGGGAGGGCATCATCGCCCAGGTGCGGACGCGCTTCGCCCGCCGACCCGCCCTGGTGCTGGCGCCCAAGGTGCTGGGCCGCAAAGGCTTTCACAAGGAGGTGATCGAACGCGCCCTGAAAAAAGGCGCGACCCAGGCGCGGATCGACGGCACCCTTACCGTGCTGGAAAAGGGCATGGCCCTCAGCCGCTACCACGAGCACACGATCGAAGTCGTCACCGGCCGCCTGCCGTGCAAGGATACCGACGCCCTGATCGCCCGCAGTCTGGAGGAGGGCGGCGGGCACATCCTCCTCCTCGACCGCCGCGGCCGCGAGGAGATGTTCAGCCTGAACGGGATCTGCCCCGCCTGCGGGATCGGGATCGAGCCGCTCGACCCGCGCCTGTTCTCGTTCAACAGCCGCCAGGGCGCCTGCCCCGCCTGCCACGGGCTGGGGGCGATCGTTGCAGGGGAAAACGAGGAAGCGGAGGCCGCCGCCCCGGCCGTAACCTGCCCCACCTGCAACGGCGCCCGCCTCAAGCCCCAGGCCCTGGCGGTAACGATCAATGATCTCTCGATCTGGGACCTGGTCCGCCGGCCCGCAGGGGAGGTGCACCGCCGCCTGGGCAAGCTCACTTTCGAGAGCCACCAGATGCCGGTCGCCGAGCCCATCGTCGCGGAGATCATGACCCGGCTGGCGCTGCTCAGCCGCCTGGGGCTCGGCTACCTGCCGCTCGGGCGAGGCGGCAACACCCTCTCCGGCGGCGAGGCCCAGCGCGTGCGGCTCGCCGCCCAGCTCGGGTCGAACCTGACCGGGGTCTCTTACATCCTGGACGAACCCACCATCGGGCTGCACCCGCGCGACAACCGCATGCTGGTCGAGGCCCTGATGGCGCTCAGAGACCGCGGCAACACCATCCTGGTGGTCGAACACGATGAAGAGACCATCCGGGCGGCCGACACCCTCATCGATCTCGGCCCGGGGGCGGGGCGGGACGGCGGCCGCATCGTCGCCGCCGGGACCCTGACCGACCTCCAGAACACCCCGGCCTCGGTCACCGGCGCCCTGGTCGACGGCCACGCCCGCACCCTCACCTCGCGCCTGCGGCCCTACCGCAAACAGCCCGCGCTCGCTCTGAAGCAGGCCGCCGCGCACAACCTAAAAGGGATCGACGTGGAGTTCCCCCTGGGAGTATTCATCGCCGTGACCGGGGTCTCGGGATCGGGCAAATCCACCCTGCTCAAAGAGACCCTCTACAAGGGGCTGCGGAACAAGATTCTGAAGCGCTCGGACCCGGCCGGGGCCTGCCGGGATATCACGGGTTGGCAGACGCTCACCCGCGTGCTCGAGGTGGATCACAGCCCGATCGGCCGCACCCCGCGCTCGGTGCCGGCCTCCTACATCGGGTTTTTGAACGATATCCGCCGGCTCTTCGCCTTGACCCCTGCCGCCCGCGCCCGGGGATTCGGCCCGGGACGGTTCTCCTTCAATGTCGCCGGAGGGCGCTGCGAGGCCTGCCAGGGGCAGGGCCGGCCGCGGGTGGAGATGAGCTTTCTGCCGGACGTCTACGTGCCCTGTGAGGTCTGCGCGGGACGGCGCTTCAATGCCGAGACCCTGGAGGTGCGCTACAAGGGCAAAACCATCGCCGACGTCCTCGAGATGACCTTCGCCGAGGCGCTGGTCTTCTTCAGCGCCATCCCCGCCGTGCGCAAAGCCCTGCAATTCGTCTGCGACGTGGGGCTGGGCTACCTCGCCCTGGGCCAGCCGAGCCCGACCCTCTCCGGCGGGGAGGCGCAGCGGATCAAGCTGGCCGAGCAGCTGGCCAAGGCGTCGAACGGGCAGACCCTCTACATCCTGGACGAGCCGACCACCGGACTGCACCTGGCCGACATCCGCCGGCTGATCGACGTGCTCCAGGCGCTGGTGGCAGCCGGGCACACGGTGGCCGTGATCGAACACAACCTGGAGATCGTGAAAGAGGCCGACTACATCATCGACCTCGGGCCCGAGGGCGGGCAGGCCGGCGGCCGCCTGGTCGCAGCCGGCTCGCCCCCGGAGTTGTTGAAATACGCCCGCGTCTCGCACACGGCGAAGTGCCTGAAGCAGTACCTGGCTAAAAAGGGTGACGCCACGCTGCGCAGCTTATGAAGCCAAGGGCATCGGCAAGGTTTCAGCAGGGTCCGGCGGAAAACCAGGGACCCCATCGAGGTCGGTATCGGAATCGGTTTACGTGAAGACTTCGTATGATTTTATGGAAGCACATGGCGGCAACAGAAGCCTGTTGACACAAAGACGATTGTAATGTAAGTTTAGCAAGAATCGAGCCTGTGCTCGATTCTTAACTTGAAAATCCTATACGTACTGAATTTCAAGCCCGTGGGATTTTTATCTGAATCCCACGGGCTTTTTTGTTCACACACACCGTCAACCCGCCCGAAAGGGCACTACCTGATTAAAGGAGTACTGCGTGAATTTTGATTGTTTCAATTTAGACCCCAGAATCATGGCCGGCGTGAAAGCGCTGGGCTACACCCAACCGACGCCGATCCAGCAGGAGGCGCTCCCGCCGATCCTGGCGGGCAGGGATGTCATGGGCATTGCCCAGACGGGCACCGGCAAGACCGCCGCCTTCGTCCTGCCGATCCTGCAGCGCCTGATGCCGGGGCGCCGCGGCAGCGTGCGTGCCCTTGTCATCGCCCCCACCCGCGAGCTGACCGAGCAGACCCTGCAGTCCACCCGTCAGCTCGGCCGGAAAACCGGCCTCGCCTGCCTCAGCATCTACGGCGGGGCCGGCATGCAGTCCCAGGTCGACGCCTTGCGCCGGGGGGTGGATATCGTCTCGGCCTGCCCGGGCCGCCTGCTCGACCATGTCCGGCGCAAGACCATCAACCTGTCGCAGGTCGAGGTGTTGGTCCTGGACGAGGCCGACCAGATGTTCGACATGGGGTTCCTGCCCGACATCCGGGCCATCCTGAAGCACCTGCCCCCCGGGCGCCAGACGCTGCTCTTCTCGGCCACGATGCCCCCGGAGATCGACGCCCTGGCCGGCGATACCCTGCGCGACCCGGTCCGGGTCCAGATCGGCCGCCCGGCACCGGCCGCAACCGTCTCCCACACCTTCTGCCCGGTTGAGACTCAGGCCAAGAACAGCCTGCTGCAGCAGATCCTGAGCACGGCGGGCACGGGTCTTATCCTGGTGTTCACCCGCACCAAGCAACGCTCGAAACGGGTCGCCCAGCAGCTCGAGGCGTCCGGGTTCGAAGCCGCGGCCCTGCACGGGAACCTCTCCCAGAACAACCGCCAGAGAGCGATTGAGGGCTTCCGCGCCGGCCGCTATAAGATCCTGGTGGCAACCGACATCGCCGCCCGCGGGATCGACGTGTGCGGGGTGTCGCACGTCATCAACTACGACATCCCGGCGACCGCCGATGCCTACACCCACCGCATCGGCCGCACCGGACGCGCCTGCGCGACCGGCGAGGCCATCACATTTGTCGGCCACGAGGACCAGGGGCTAGCCCGGGAAATCGGCAGGTTGATCGGCGGGAAACTGAAGGTCGATACGAGCCGGCCGGCCGGCCGCTTGCCGGCCGAGCGGGCTCCGCGCCCCTCGGCCCCGGTAACGCGCCCTTTCGGCTCCCACCGCCGGACGGGGGGCATTCGGGGCCGGGACTCAATAAGCTTTTGACAAATCCAACCAGAACCCTTAGGGTAACTCATATTGTGCAGATATGTCCCGGCGAAAGGAAGAGTCCATGGCTGAAGGCCGCATCAAATGGTACAACCCGAAAAAAGGTTACGGCTTCATCGCCTCGGAGGAGGTCGGTGAAATTTTCGTGCACAACTCCGGAATAAAAGAGTTTGGGTTTTTTGGGTTCCAGGAGGACGACAAGGTGACCTTCGAAGTGCGCGAAACCCAGCGCGGCAAACAGGCCGTGAATGTCCGGGCTGTAAAAGCCTACAAGTAGCGGAGAGACAAAAGCCGGGGCGTCCGCCGGCTGGAGTCCAATTCCATTCCTAAAACGAAGGCCGCAGAGCACCGGTGGGAAACTACCGGTGCTTTCCTTTTTTTGGGGGAAGAAAAAAGTCAGGGGGAGGCACCGCCCCCGCCCGGCGGCTGCGGGTTGTCATCCGCCGTGCTTTGCGTTAAGTCTTCGGCATCACGCACCCCCCGATGAACAAGGAGCATCCCATGGCCATACGACTGGAGCTCAGGCCTTCGGAGCTGCGCCGCGCCTGCGACCCCTCCGCCTTTGCGTTCAAGGACACCTCCGAGCTGCCGGTGCTGGATGCGGTCATCGGCCAGGAGCGCGCCGTCCAGGCCATCGAGTTCGGCCTGAACATGCGCAGCCCCGGCTACAACATCTTCGTCACCGGCATCGAGGGCACGGGCAAATCCACCATCGTGCGCGACCTTGCCTCCCGGCATGCTCGCGGCGAGCCCGTACCCGACGACTGGTGCCTCGTCAACAACTTCGAGGACCCCTTCCGGCCGAAGGTGATCGCCCTGCCCCCCGGCCGCGGGGTCTCCTTTTCAAAGAAAATCGGCCGGCTGATCCGCGACCTGAAGCGGGACATCCCTCGGGCCTTCGAACAGGAGGGCTACCTAAAACGACTGGCCGAGGCCAAAGGCCGGTTCAGTGCCCGCCAGGCCCATGTTTTTCAAAAAATCGAGCGCTTTGCGGCGGAGCACCATCTGCACATCGACTCCTCCCAAAAGGAGTTTCCCGTGGTGCCGATCCTCGATGGGAAGACCCTCTCGGCCGAGGACTATTCCAAGCTGCCCGAGGAGGTGCGCTCCGGCATCGATGTGAACGTCCGCCGCATCCAGGCGGAAATCGAACGGGGCAGCCGCAAGATCGAGAAGCGCACCCAGCAGCTGCACGCCGAGATCGAGCGCCTGATGAACGAAGTGGTGCGGGCCTTGATCGACAAGCGGACCGCCCCCCTGCGCCGGGACTTCGCCGACCGGGACGGCGTCTGCGACTACCTCGACGCCCTGGAGGCGGACATCGTCGAGAATTTCAACCTCTTCATGCCCGCAGAGACAGGCGAGACCGCTCCGCCTGGGGAGTGGCCGCAGGTCCTGAGGGCGCCCCTTCACAAATATCAGGTCAACGCGCTCGTCCAACGCGACCTCCTGAAGGGGGCGCCGGTCATCTTTGAAACCAATCCCACCTACCCGAACGTCTTCGGCTCCATCGAGAAGCGGGCGGCCATGGGAATGGTCAACACCGATTTCACCCTGGTGACCGCCGGGTCGCTGCTGAACGCCAACGGCGGCTACCTGATCATGGACATCGAATTCCTGCTGATGCACCCCCATGTCTGGGAGGCCCTCAAGCGCGCGCTGCAAACCAAGCGCCTGCAGATCGAAGACATCCCGGACGAATCCGGATCCGGCACGACCTCGCTCAGGCCCCAGCCCATCCCGCTCGAGGTCAAGGTGATCCTGCTGGGGGACTACGACATCTTCGAGTTCCTCCAGAATGAGGATGCCCGTTTCAACAAGATCTTCAAGGTGCGGACGGACTTCGATCAGGAAGTCGAATACCGCGTGGAGACGATTCAGCTCTACGCGCACTTCATCGCCCGGGTCTGCCGCGAGGAGAAGCTGCTGCCCTTCACTCCGAAAGGGGTGGGGGCCATCGTCGAATTCGGCCAGAAGTACGTCGCCGACCAGAACAAGCTCTCCATCCGTTTCGGCCCCCTGCTCGGGGTGTTGAAGGAGTCCGATTACTGGGCGCGCCGCCAGAACGCTCGAAAAGTCTCGGACAAGCACGTGGTCCAGGCCTTTCGGGAGTACCGTTTCCGCTGCAACCTCTACGAACAAAAGATCCACGAATCCTATCGCGACGGAACCATCCTGATCGACGTCGACGGGGCCGAGGTGGGGCAGATCAACGGGCTGGCCGTCTACCAGATCGGGGATTTGTCCTTCGGACGGCCGGTGCGCATTACGGCCGAGACTTTCATGGGCCGGCCGGGGCTGATCAACATCGAGCGCGAGGCCCGCTTGAGCGGCCGCACCCACGACAAGGGCGTGCTCATTCTCTCCGGCTACCTGGGGCGGGTCTTCGCCCAAGCCCACCCCCTCAGCCTGGCGATCAGCATCACCTTCGAGCAGAGCTACAGCGACATCGATGGGGACAGCGCCTCATCGGCCGAGCTTTACGCCGTCCTCTCCAGCCTGGCAGAGACCCCCATCCGCCAGGGAATCGCGGTCTCCGGCTCGGTCAACCAGAAGGGCCGGATCCAGGCGGTGGGGGACGTCAACCAGAAAATCGAGGGCTTTTTCGAGGTCTGCCTGGAAAAGGGGCTGACCGACACGCAGGGGGTCGTCATCCCCGAGGCCAACGTCCAGAACCTGATGCTGCGCAAGGAGCTCGTCGATGCCGTCCGCCGCCGTCAGTTCCACATTTACCGGGTGGCCTCGGTCGAGGAGGGGCTGGAGATCCTTACCGGCATCCCGACCGGGCGACCGGACGGCGAGGGAAACTACCCGGAGGAAACTGTATACGGCCGGGTGCAGCGCAAGCTGAAGCGCTATCTCGAGCGCTCGATTCGCCTGCGGAAGGAGCTCGGGCCACCCGAGTAGCCGCTCCATTCGTCCCCCATGAACCTGCATTCCCAGAACCTGATCAACGCCACGGCGCAGGGGTGGTATTGCCCCGCGGCCGGCATCCACATCGACCCCCGGCGTCCGGTGGCGCGCGCGGTCATCACCCACGCCCACGCCGACCATGCCCGCCGGGGAAGCGGGGCCTACCTGGCCACTCCGGAATGCGCGCGCCTGCTGAAGGCGCGGCTGGGCCCTGGGATCCCCGTGCAGGAGTTGCCCTACGGGGTGCCGCTCGAGATCGGCGGCCTGCGGCTCTCCCTGCACCCGGCCGGCCACCTCCTCGGCTCGGCCCAGGTACGTCTCGAGCGCGGCGGGGAGGTCTGGGTGGTCACCGGCGACTTCAAGCGCGACCCGGACCCCACCTGCGCGCCGTTTGAGCCCCTGCGCTGCCACACCCTTCTCACCGAGTGCACCTTCGGGCTCCCGGTCTTCCGCTGGCCCGCGCCGGAAACCGTGATGGCCGACATCGGCGCCTGGTGGCGGGCGAACGCAGCCGCGGGCCGGCCCAGCCTGCTGCTGGCCTATGCTTTAGGCAAGGCCCAGCGCATCCTGGCCGGGCTCGACTCGACGATCGGGCCGATCATCGCCCACGGCGCCATCGAGCAGATCAACGAGGTCTATCGGGAGGCGGGCGTCCGGCTGCCGCCCACCCGTCCCATGCCCGCGACCCGGGCGAGGGACGACAT
>JBFYWX010000339.1:0-14105 GCA_041310825.1 Desulfobacteraceae bacterium
TCGAAATCAAGTTTTTTTTCGGCCGGCGCCTCCGGGGCGGCGGGGGGGCTTGCGACCTCGGCGGGGGCGGCCGGGGGGCTTGACCCCTCCTCCGGCGCGAGCGGGATCTCTTCCGGGGTGTGCTCGCCCCCGCCGCTTTCTTCGTAGCCGTCGGCCTCCACGGGGCCGGCGGCCTCCTCTTCCGGCTCGACCTCGACCTCGGGGCGTGTTTCCAGGAGTTGCTTGCCGAACTCCTCGATCTCCCGGGGTGTCGGCAGGTCCTTCAGGTCTTTTAAATCGAAGGTTTCCAGGAAAATCTTGGTCGTGGCGTAGATGAGCGGCCGGCCGGCGATCTCCTTGCGGCCCAGGACGCGGATCAGCTTGCGCTCGAGCAGCACCCGCAAGACCCCGCCGCAGTCCACCCCGCGCAGGTGCTCGATGTCGGCGCGGATGATCGGCTGCTTGTAGGCGATGACGGCCAGGGTCTCCATGGCGGCCTTGCTCAGCCGGAGCGGCTTGGGGTCGACCAGGCGCCGGACCCAGGCGGTGTACTCCGGCCGGCTGCGAAACTGGAAGCCCCCGGCCACCTCGACGAGGTAAAAGCCTCCGTGGCGGACCTCGTACTCGGCCTGGAGGGCTGCGATCGCCGCGCGGATCGCCTGGGGGTCGACCTGGGGCAGGGTTTTTTTCAAACGCTCCAGGCTGAGCGCTTCGTCCGCGACGAAGAGCAGGCTTTCAACGATGTTTTTTAGGTCTTCCATTACACGTAGAATATCCGGATGATCCCCGATCCGATGTGCTGAACGGTGCGGACCAGGGCCAGTTTGACCATTTCCAATATCGCCAAAAACGTCACGATGATCTCACTGCGGTTGGGCCGATCCGAAAAGAGCTCGTAAAAGGTGAGCGAGCCCCTCTCTTCCAGGAGGTCGGCGATCTGGGAGATGCGCTCCTTGACCGAAATCGTGTCGGTGGTGAACTCGATCCGCTCCTCCTCGGGCAGGCCGGCTAGGATCTTCTGGAAGGCGTCGATCAGCTCGAAGAGGCCGATCTTGATCACCTCCTCCTCCCCCGGGGGCGCGAACTGCGCCGGCGTCACCCCCCGCGTGAAGGTGTCCTCGCCGAGGAGCGGCCGGTCGGCAAGCTGCTCGGCCGCCGCCTTGAGCCGCAGGTATTCGAGCAGCGGCCGGACGATCTCCTGGCGCGGGTCCTCCGCCTCCCCCTCTTCGGCGTTGAGCGGCAGCAGGGTGCGCGACTTGATCTGCGCCAGGCTGGAGGCCATGACGACGAACTCCGCGGCGTACTCCACGTTCAGGGCGTCCAGCCACTCCAGGTACTGCAGGTACTGCTCGGTCACGAGCGCGATCGGGATGTCGGTGACCTGGATCTGGTTCTTGCGGATCAGATGCACCAGGAGATCCATCGGCCCCTCGAAGAGGTCGGTGAGCCTGACGCGGTAGGGCTCTACGCTGGAGGGCGGTGCCACGGGGCCTCGTATCCTCTTACAGCTTGACGGCGGCGCGGACCTCGTCCATGGTCCGGCCCGCGGTCTGCCCGGCCTTGGCCCGCCCCGCGGCGATGATCTCCTCCACGAGGCCGGGCCGCTCCTGGTAGTAGCGGCGCTTTTCGCGGATCGGGTCGAGGAAGGCGTTCAGGTTCTCGGCCATCCGGCGCTTGCACTCGACACAGCCGATGTCCGCGCTGCGGCAGCGGCGGTTGACCTCGGCCACGAGCTCCGGCGGAGAGTAGAGCTTGTGGAAGTCGTAGACGTTGCAGATTTCGGGGTTGCCGGGGTCGGACTTCCTCATGCGCGCGGGGTCGGTGATCATCGTCGCCACCTTGGCGGCGACCACATCGGCCGGGTCCGCGAGGAAGATGGTGTTGCCGTAGCTCTTGCTCATCTTGCGGCGGTCAGTGCCGAGGAGCTTCGGGGTCGCGGTCAGGATCACCTCCGGCTCCGGGAAGACGGGACCGTAGAGATGGTTGAAGCGCCGGGCGATCTCGCGCGTGATCTCGACATGCGGGGCCTGGTCCACTCCGACCGGGACACCGAACGGCTTGTACATGATGATGTCGGCCGCCTGCAGGACCGGGTAGCCGAGGAACCCGAAGGTGGAAAGGTCCTTGCTGCTGAGCTGTTCGATCTGGTCCTTGTAGGTCGGGTTGCGCTCGAGCCAGGGCACCGGGGTGATCATGGAGAGGATCAGGAAGAGCTCCGCGTGCTCCTTGATGTGGGACTGGACGAAGAGGGTGCTCTTCTCCGGGCTCAACCCCACGCTCAGCCAGTCGAGCAGGATATCGTAGGTGAAGCCCTTGATCCCGCCGGGCGATTCATAATCGCTCGTCAGGGCATGCCAGTCCGCAATGAAGAAAAAGCAGTCGTACTCCTCCTGCAATCGCACCCAGTTGGCCAGGGCGCCGTGGTAATTTCCCAAGTGCAGCGGCCCGGTCGGCCGCATTCCGCTCAACAATCGCTTGCGCATCGCGTGGTATTTTCCTTTTCCGAGTTATAAGTTCCGAGTATCGCGTCGGTGGTTTTTCAAGTACCGAGTCGGAGTAGATGGTATTCTGTCTTCTTACTCGTTCACGTACTCGTACCCGTACACGATTTCTTTTTATAACGAGTGAACTGCCGTGTACGAGAACGCGTACCGCTCCGCTGTGAACGTGTACGTTTTTTTTACTCGTTACTCGTTACGTTTTTAACTCCGACTCATTCTTTTTGAGTTCCGCCGCCCGGCCGGTGCCGGGTGCGCCGTCGCGCGCCAGGCGCCGGGCCAGCTCCAGTTCATCCTCCCGGGAGCCGACGCGGCTGTTCAAACGGGCCTCGAACACGGCATCGAGGATCCGGCGGAACGCGGGGCCGGGGGTCAGCCCCATCGCTTTCAGGTCACTTCCCTTGAGCAAGATCGATGTCCGCCGGAGGTTCGTGCAATAAAGCGAAATCGCCTTTTTGACCTCCTCGCGGTCGGTGGCGGCCATCAGGTACAGAATGATTTCGGTACGGAACTCGGAAAGCCGCCGGTAGAGGCTGCTGTTGTCGGGCGGCAGCCGCCGTTCCAGGCTGAGCAGGCAGCGTTCGGCTTTCGGGCGTTCGTGGACGAACATCTTCTGCAGGCGGGGGCTAAGCTCGAAGCGCCGGCAAATCGCCTCCACCTTGTTTGCATGGCCGTGCTGGATGAGCACCAGAAAATAAACGGCCCACTTCATATAGGATTCGCCCAGAAAAAGCAAATCGTACCAGGAGAGCACCTGCTGGACCGCGGTCAGCCGGACCATCAGGTGCTTGCTCAGGCTGAGCCCGGGGTGAACCACCTTGAGCAGCCCGAAGTCGTTCAGCCGGGAGACGGCCGCCGGTGCGTTTTCCTCCTGCAGGAGCAGCCGGAGCTCGCTGAAGACCCGCCGGCCGGAGAGTTCGCGGAAAAAGTCCATCGCAACGGCGTTGGCGATCAAACCGGCGGTCAGGCGCCCGATGCCGAAGCCGAAGCGCTGTTCGAAGCGGATGGCCCGGAAGACCCGGGTGGGGTCCTCGACGAAGCTCAGGTTGTGGAGCACCCGGATGGCTTTCTCCTTGATGTCCTTCTGGGCGTTGAAGAAATCGATAAGAACCCCGAAGCGGTCCGGGTTGAGCTGGATCGCCAGGGTGTTGATCGTGAAGTCGCGGCGGTAGAGGTCGAGCTTGATGGAGCTCATCTCCACCACGGGCAGCGCCGCCGGAAAATTGTAGTACTCCATGCGCGCCGAGGCCACATCGATCTTGAAGCCGTCCGGGTAGATGATGACGGCCGTGCCGAACTTTTCGTGGGTGTGGATCCGGGCCCCGGTGCTCCGCGCGTACTCACGGGCGAAGCGGATTCCGTCGCCCTCGATGACGACGTCGATGTCCTCGTCGCTGCGGTAGAGAAAAAGGTCCCGTACGAAGCCCCCCACCACGTAGGCCCCATAGCCGAGCGCGCTCGCGGTCCGGCCCACCCCGCGGAGCACCTCGAGGACCCGGGCCGAGAGCCGCTCGTGCATGAACTTGGTCACGGAGCGGGTGCGGGGCGCCCCCGGCTCGCTGGGGGCCTCGGCTGCGGGGGTCGAGCTCTCCCGGCGCTGGCCGACGAGGATGTTGAGCAGATCCGTGCGGGTGATGACCCCGATGATGCGCGCCCCCTCCACCACGGGCAGGATGCGCTGCTTGGAGTCGATGATTTTCCGCTGGATTTCGGCGAGGTCGGCCTCCGGTTCCACCGTCGCCACCTCGGTGCTCATGTAGGTGCGCACCGGGACCTCCCCCAGCTTGTGAAAAAGGGCCTTTTCGATGACCTGCCGCGTGATGAACCCGCGCAGCTCGTCGCGATCCCCCTCTTTTTCCGTGACCAGGAGCGCATTGACGTTGTAACGGGTCAGCGTGCTGTTCGCCGCTTCACAGGACACCTCCGGGCCGACGCTGATGGCCGGGGCGGACATCAGGTGGCGGGCCAGCCGGCGCGCGCGGACGTTTTGGACCAGTACCCGGAGCAGTTGCTCCTCGGTCTGGGGCAGGGTCTGATCCTTCACGGTCGCGGCGGCGGCATAGGCATGGCCCCCGCCGCCCAACGCGCCCAGGATGGCCCCGGCGTCCACCTCCTCCAGGCGGCTGCGCGCCACGATGTAGATTTTGGACTCCATCAGGGCCAGGGCGAAGATGACCTCGAGGTTTTCCATCCGGGCCATTTTCTGCACGAGGAAGGCGAAGTCGGGCATGTAGACCTCGCGCGAGATCCCGGTGATGACCACCTCGATGCTGTTGACGCTGACGCGCCGGGCGGCCTGGATCATGTCGTTCAACAGCGCCACCTGCTCCGGGCTGAGCTCGCGGGCCAGCAGGTCGGACACGACGTTGAGGTTGGCGCCCCGCGCGAGCAGGAAGGCGGCGGCAAGGAAATCCCGCTCGGTGGTGGAGGCGAAGGTGAAGGAGCCGGTGTCCTCGTACAGCCCGAGGGACATGACGGTGGCCTCTTCGGGGGAGATGGCGATGTCGCCCCGCTCCCGGATGGCCTCGATCAGCAGGGTGACGTTGGCCCCGGTCGGGGTGCAGCACTCGAAGCCGCCCTTGATGTCGTTGTCTCCCGGCGGGTGGTGGTCGTAGATGTGGATCTCCAGCCCCGGGGTGTCGAGGATCGCGGCGAGCGGGCCGATGCGACCGGCCTGGCGGGTGTCCACGAGCACGAGACGCTTCACGCGGCCGAGGTCGACGGCGCCGATGTCCCGCATGTTGAACAGATAGACCATGGAGCTGATGAAGAAATTGCGCAGATTCTTTTCCTGGGAGCCGGGAAAAACGATCAGGGCGTCCGGATAGAGCTTCTGGGCGGCGAGGAGCGAGGCCAGGGCGTCGAAGTCCGCATTGATGTGGGTGGTGATGACGGTGATGGCGGATCGGTCGCTGTCCGGGGGTTGTTTCACGCGGCGGGTCCTTTACCGGGACGCTACCTGAAAGTGATGGGTTTGTAAAACGGCAAAATTGGTGCCCGTGTACCACATCACGGCATGAATGCCAACCGGCCGGGGTCGAGCCGCTCAAGTTTTCCCGCGTCCGGCCGATATCCAGTCCAGAACCCGGGTGCGGGCGGGGTGCCCGACCCCGATGGGCGGGCCGGAAACCGAATCCCGCCGTTCAGTAGACAGGGGCACAGAAATACGAGATAATCTAGTGAGGTCCAATTTGCCGGTTGGCCGCCGGACCGACCCGGGCGGCCCCCGCACCGTGACCGGCCCAGGGTGGATGATGAAATGCCAGTTTACCAGTGGGTAGGGAAGAACAGGCTCAACAAACAACAGAAGGGGGAAATGGAAGCCGCCAGCGAGGAGGTCGTTCGCGCGAGCCTTACCCGCCAGCGGATCATACCGACCCGCATCAAACCCAAGCCGAAGGACCTGCTGGCAAACATCAGCTTTCTGCAGCCGGCGGTCAAAGAGAGCGACATCATCCTCTTCGCCCGCCAGTTTTCCACCATGATCGATGCCGGGCTGCCCATCATCCAGTGCCTGGACATTTTGTACGCACAACAGGCCAATGCCACTTTCAAGAAAATGCTCAAGGAGGTCAAGGAATCGGTCGAGGGAGGTGCCACCCTGGCGGAGGCACTAAAGAAATTCCCCAAGCATTTCGATGACTTGTTCGTAAACATGATTGCCGCGGGCGAGGCCGGCGGCATCTTGGACGCGATTCTGCGGCGGCTGGCCGCCTACATGGAAAAGGCCGCCCGCCTGAAGTCCAAGGTCAAGGGCGCCATGACCTACCCGCTGGTCACCCTGGCGATCGCCATCATCGTGCTGGCGGTCATCCTGGTTTTCGTCATCCCGGTCTTCGAAGAGATGTTCGCCGATTTCGGCAGTGAGCTGCCCGCACCTACCGCGTTCGTGGTGGCGATGAGCGATCTGGTGAAGAGCAAGATCCTCTACATGATCGGCGCTGCCATTCTCTTTGCGATCGCCTTCAAAAAATACTACGCGACCCAGAAGGGCCGCGACACGGTGGATGCGATTCAGCTGAAGCTGCCGGTCTTCGGGATGCTGCTGCGCAAGGTGGCCGTCGCCAAATTCACCCGCACCATGGGGACCATGCTCTCGAGCGGTGTCGCCATTCTCGAGGCGCTCGATATCGTGGCCAAGACCGCGGGAAACCGCACCATTGAAAAATCGATCTACGGCGTACGGTCCGGTATTTCGGAAGGGCGCACCATGGCCGACCTCTTGTCCGAAAGCGGTGTGTTTCCGCCCATGGTCTGCCAGATGATCGCCGTCGGCGAGTCGACCGGCGCGCTGGATGCCATGCTGGAGAAGATCGCCGACTTCTACGACGAAGAGGTGGACCAGGCGGTGGAGAACATGACCGCCCTGATCGAGCCGATCATGCTCGTGTTTCTCGGGGTGACGATCGGCGGCTTGGTCGTTGCGATGTACATGCCGATTTTCAAGATGGCGGGCGCGATCTAAGAGGCGCGGCGTCGAGCCGATATCGCCGACCCTTGACATGAAGCTTCCTGCCGCAGGCCGCCGCGCGCTCCGGCGGCCTGTGTCGTCCGGGGACCCCGTGCCCACTGACAACGACCTGCGCCCCAAGCTGCGGATGCTGATCGGCGCCCGCGTGGTCTTCACCGGGCTGCTGCTCGGCTCCACCCTCTACCTGCACCTTGGCCGGGGCGAACCCGAATCGTTGGCCCGCTTCGGCGCCCTCTACGCGCTGATCGCTGGTATTCTCCTGATGTCGGCGATCTACGGACTGATCCTGGGCCATGTCCGCAATCTCGCCGCCTTCGCCTCCGTTCAGCTCGTCGGCGACACTCTGGCCGTGACCGCCGTGCTGCACCTGACCGGGGGGTTCTCGAGCCTCTTCACCTTTCTGTACCTGGTGGTGATCGTCACCTCGAGCCTGCTGCTTCCCCGGCGCGGAACACTTCTGGTGGCGGCCCTGTGCAGCATTCAGTACGGACTTCTATTGGACCTGGAGTACTTCGGCCTGATCCGGCATCTTTCCGCCCGGGACGGGATTGCCGCCGTCTAGGCCGGCTGGGATCAGGTCGTCACCAAAATTGCGATGATCATCGGCGCCTGCGTCACGGTGGCGTTCTTGAGCAGTCTCCTCTCGGAACAGGCCCTGCGGACCCGGCGCGAGCTGCAGGCGATGCAGGGGCACGTCAAGCGGGTCGAAAAAATGGCAGCCATCGGGGAACTGGCGGCCGGGATGGCCCACGAGATCAAAAACCCCCTGGCTTCCATGAGCGGCGCGATCCAGCTCCTCAGGGAGGACATCCGCTGCGACCCGGACCAGGAGCGGCTGATGCAGATCATCCTGCGCGAGGCCGACCGTTTGAGCGCACTGGTGGGCAACTTCCTGCTCTATGCACGGCCGCCGGCCGGCAAGCCCGAATCCATCCGACTGGACCGGGTGCTCCAGGAGACCATCGAGCTCTTCGGCAAGAAAAGCGGGCTCCAGCCGCGGATCGCCATCACGCTGGATGCCCAGCCCGGGGCCTGGGTCCGGATGGACCCGGCCCACCTGCGGCAGGTGCTATGGAACCTGCTGACCAACGCCGGTGAGGCCATCGCCGGGGCCGGCGAGATCCGGGTCGAGCTGACCGCGGCCAAGGACCGACAGCTCTGTCTTACGATCGCCGACACGGGTGTGGGCATGACGGCAGAGACCCTCACCTCCATCTTCGACCCCTTTTTCACGACCAAGGCCAATGGGACCGGCCTGGGGCTTTCGATCGTCCAACGCATTCTCGAGTCCTACGGCTGCCGTCTGGACGTGGAGAGTGCACCCGGCCGCGGGACCGCGCTCATGCTCTACCTGAAGCAGATCGACGCCCCCGCCCCGCGCACAGCCTCATCCCCGCCGGTCAGGGCCGGTGCCGCGCTTGACAGCCCCTGCCAAATCGATTAATCGATCAAATTCAATATGAATTTCAACCAACGGAAAGAGGCCATGCCATCATCCTCGGAGTCCGGCGGCGATGTGTTGCAGAAGCGCCAGGAAAAGATTCTGGCGCTCAAGCAGCAGCCGGTGCGGTTGTACCCCAACGATTATTCGGTCAGCCACAGCGTAGGCGAACTTCAGGCGCTCACCCAGACCGCCCCCGCCACGCTCTCGGAGGAGGGCCCCGTCTTTGCCGTCGCCGGCCGCATGATGGCCGTCAACCACTTCGGCAAGGCCGCTTTCATCCGCCTCCGCGATCGCTCCGGGCAGCTTCAGGTTTACGTCCGCCGCGACCGGGTCGGAGAGAAGGCCTTCGCCCTTTTCAAACAGCTCGACATCGGGGATTTCCTGGGCGTGAGCGGGCCGTTGTTCCAGACCCGGACCGGGGAGTGGACCATCCTGGCCGGCCGCCTCCGGCTCCTGGCCAAGTCCGCCCGCCCGCTGCCGGAGAAATTCCACGGCCTCAAGGACCCGGAGAAACGCTACCGCCGGCGCTACATCGACCTCATCATGAACCCGGAGGTGCGGGAGATCTTCACTCGGAGAAGCCGCATCATCCAGGAGATCCGCTCCTTTTTCCTGGAGCGCGATTTCCTTGAAGTCGAGACGCCGATGATGCAGCCCATCCCTGGCGGGGCCGAGGCCACCCCCTTCAAGACCCACCACAACGCCCTGGGGATGGACCTCTACCTGCGCATCGCACCGGAGCTCTACTTAAAGCGCCTGGTGGTGGGGGGCTTCGAGCGGGTCTTTGAAATCAACCGGAACTTCCGCAACGAGGGGGTGTCGACCCAGCACAACCCGGAATTCACCATGCTCGAGTTCTACCAGGCCTACGCGACGTACACGGACCTGATGGAGCTGACCGAGACCTTGATGGCCCGGCTCGCCGAGCAGGTGACCGGCGCGACCCGTATCCCCTACCAGGGAGCGGAGATCGACTTCGCCGGCCCGTGGCGCCGGCTCTCCCTTTTCGACGCTCTCGAGCAGATCGGCGGTGCGGAGCGCGGCACCCTCGCCGATCGCTCCCGTCTGCTCGAGTTCGCCGAGCGCCGCGGGGTCGCCCTCACCAAGACCGGCAAGGCGGCCAAGATCATCACCAAGCTCTTCGATGTGCTGGTTCAGCCCCATCTGATTCAGCCGACCTTCATCCACGGCTACCCGGCGGAGGTATCCCCCCTCTCGCGGCGCAGCGACGAGACCCCCGAGCTGACCGAGCGCTTCGAGCTCTTCATCGGGGGGCGCGAAATCGCCAACGGGTTTTCCGAGCTGAACGACCCGGCCGACCAGCGGGAGCGTTTTGCGGACCAGCTCCGGCAGCGGGAGGCCGGGGATGCGGAGGCCCACTGGATGGACGAGGACTACATCGAAGCCCTGGAGTACGGCATGCCGCCCACGGCCGGGGAGGGGATCGGCATCGACCGGCTGACCATGCTTCTGACCAACGCGGCGTCGATTCGGGAGGTGATACTCTTCCCGCACATGAAGCCGCGCGAGTGACGGCTGCGCCGCAAGCCCAAGCTCGGCGTTGCGCGGCGGCCCTTCTCGCTGCGGCGTGCAGGGAGCACGCCTCGCTCGGCGGGCCTTGCGCGCCTTGATCTTGGGCTTGGGGCGCAGCCGTCGGAGGGCCCTTGAACCCTTGAACCCTTGAACCCTGGCTTTTTTACATGTCCTTCGAGCTTTTCATCGGCGGGCGATACCTGCGGGCCAAGAAGAAGGCCTTCATCTCCCTCATCACCTACCTCTCGATTGCCGGGGTGGCCGTGGGGGTGATGGCCCTGATCGTCGTCATCGCCGTGATGAGCGGGTTCGAAGCCGACCTCAAGAGCCGGATCCTGGGCGGCCAGGCCCAGGTGATCCTCATGCGGCACGGGGGGCCGCTTGCCGACTACCGAGAGGTGATGCGTCAGGTGGAGGCGGTGGACGGGGTTGCGGCCGCCACCCCCTTCATCTACACCCAAATCATGCTGCGCTCGGCCGCCGCGGTGTCGGGGGCCGTGCTGCGGGGGGTTGAGCCCGCCTCCGTCGGCCGGGTCTTGACGACCCTTGCCAACGTCGAACTGCCCGAAGGCCGTGGGGCCGGCGAGGCGGAAGGCGCCGCCATGCCGGGCATCGTGCTGGGACGGGAGTTGGCGAAGAACGTGGGGGTCGTCACGGGCGACGTGATCCAACTGATCTCGCCCCGCGGGATGCTTTCGCCCGTCGGCCACATCCCGGCCATGAAGCAGTTCCGCGTCACCGGCTACTTCGAGTCCGGGATGTACGAGTATGACCAGACCTTCGCCTACATCCACCTTTACGATGCCCAGCGGCTGCTCAAGATGGGGGAGACGGTGAGCGGGATCGAGGTCCGCGTCACCGACCTCTACCGCGCGCGGGAGGTGGCTGACGCGATTCTCGCCCGGGTGGGGCCGGCCTATTACGCCCGCGACTGGATGCAGCTCAACCGCAACCTCTTCAAGGCGCTCAAGCTGGAGCGCCGGGTCATGTTCATCATTCTGACCCTGATCGTGCTGGTGGCCGCGTTCAACATCGCAAGCTCCCTCATCATGATGGTGATGGGCAAGACGAAGGACATCGCCATCCTGAAAGCCATGGGGGCGACGGAGGCGAGCATCCGCAAGATCTTCGTGATGAACGGGATGGTGATCGGAACCCTCGGCACCGGGGCGGGCTCCCTCCTGGGCCTGGTTCTGTGCTTTCTCCTGAAGCGCTACGACATCCATGAGTTGACGGGCGACATCTACTATTTCACGACCCGGCTGCCGGTCAAGGTGGAACTCTTCGACGTCGCCGCGATCGTCCTCGCCGCGCTCGTGATCTGCTTTCTGGCGACGATTTATCCCGCCCGGCAGGCGGCACGGTTGAACCCGGTGGATGCGATTCGCTATGGATGACCCCTTGGGCGCTCCCGGCCCCGTCGCCGGTCTCGTCTCCGCCCGCGGCCTCTGCAAGGGGTTTCGCAACGGCGGAGCCATCGTCCGCGTACTTCAGGAGCTGGATTTCGATGTGGCGCCGGGCGAGACCATCGCCGTCATCGGCGCCTCCGGGATCGGAAAATCCACCCTGCTGCACGTTCTGGGCACGCTCGACCGGCCCGACGGGGGGCGGGTGTATTTCCGGGGCGAAAGCGTCTTCGACTGGCCGGATGCCCAGCTGGCGACGTTCCGCAACCAGTCGATCGGCTTTGTCTTTCAGTTTCACCACCTGCTGCCCGAGTTCAGCGCCCGCGAGAACGTCATGATGCCGGCGCTTATCCACGGCTGGAACCAGGAACGGGCCGCGCGCGCGGCGCGTGAGATCCTCACGCGGGTCGGGCTGCAGGAACGCCTGGACTATCGGGTCGGCAAGCTCTCGGGGGGGGAGCAGCAGCGCGTGGCCCTGGCGCGGGCGCTGGTGCTGCGGCCTCCCTTGCTCCTGGCCGACGAGCCCACCGGGAACTTGGACCGGAAAAACGCCGAGCAGGTGCATCGGCTCCTGCTCGAGCTCAATCGCGAACTCGGCATGGCCCTTGTCGTCGTCACCCACAACCTGGAGTTGGCCGCCGGCATGTCGCGGCGGATGACGCTGGTGGAAGGCCGCTTGGAACGGGCGGCGTGAACGGTCCCGGCCCGGACAGGCGGGGCATCGTGACGGCGGCGGGCGGCTGCTGTCACCGAGGATACCCGAGCGTGCGAAAGACGCTTCATCTTTTTCGAGCACTTCGCCGGGCCGCGCTTTTCCCGGCGGCGCTCGTCATCCTGGCCCTCTGCGGCGTCGCCGCGGCGCAGACCCAGCCGGCGGCCGTGGGCGTGCTCATTATGCCCTTCGACACCTACACCCCGCCCGATCTCGCCTACCTTAAAGGCGAAATCCCGGAGGCGCTCAAACAACAGCTCACCCGGGAGGGGTCCAACGCTCGGGTGCTGGACCCCGGCACAGCGGCGGCCTGGGAGGCAGCGACGGCCGACGATGCGGCGCTCGCAAGACTCGTGGCGCAGACCGGCGCCGACTACCTCCTCACCGGCAGCCTCACCTGGATCGGCCGAGACTTCAGCCTCGACGCGCGCCTTACGTCCGCCGCTGCGGACCGACCGGCGCGGTTCTTCTCGGCGGTCGGCCAGGGGGTGGAGAACCTTCCGAACGCCGTCAAGAACCTGGCCCAGGACATCGGGCTCGTTTTGTTCCGCCGGGAGAAGGTCGTGGATTTGGTGGTCGAGGGCAACCAGCGCATCGAGGCCGAGGCGATCCGCCGCGTCATCAAGACCCGGGCGGGCGACATTCTGCAGCCGAAGAACACGGCCGAGGACATCCGGGCGATCTACGCGATGGGCTACTTCGACGATATCCAGATCGAATCCCAGCCGCGGCCGGACGGGGTCCTCCTGGTGTTCCGGGTCACGGAGAAGCCCACCGTGCGCTCGGTCAACCTCGTCGGGGCGGGCGCCATCGACAGCGATGAGCTCAAGAAGAGCTTGAGCCTGAAAAAGGGCGCCGTGCTGAACGACTTCACGATCCGCAACGACATCCGACGGATCGAGGAGATGTACCGCGAGAAGAACTACCACAACGTCCAGGTGACCCACACCATCACCCCCCAGAAGAACAATCAGGCCGATGTGGATTACACGATCGAGGAGGGCGAAAAGCAGCTCATTAAAAAGATCGTCTTCATCGGCAACACGGTCTTCTCCGACCGCAAGCTCAAGGGCCAAATGGACAGCTCCGAGAAAAGTTGGCTGTCCTGGTTCACTTCCGCGGGCGACCTGAACCGCGACCTGCTCAACCAGGATGCCGCGAAGCTTGCCGCGTTCTATCAGAATCAGGGCTACGTGCGCGCCCGCGTCGGCGAGCCCCAGATCGATTTCGAGTCGGACGGGATCGTGGTCAGCTTCCCGGTCAACGAAGGGCCGCGGTTCAAGGTGGGCCAGGTGGAGTTCACCGGCGACCTGATCGTGCCCGCGGACCAGCTCATGCAGCGCATCAAGATCCACCGCGAACCCTATTTCAACCGCGAGATCCTGCGCAACGACGTCTTGAGCCTCACCGACTTCTACGCGGACGACGGGTATGCGTATGTCGACGTCGCCACCCGGGTCAACCAAAACGCCGAGACCCTGGTGACCGACATCGTCTTTGCCATTGACAAGGGCCAGCAGGTCTACTTCGAAAAAATCCAGATCGTCGGCAACACCAAGACGCGCGACAAGGTCATCCGTCGCGAGCTGAGAGTGCACGAGCAGGAGCTCTACGGCGGCCAGCGGCTGAAACGCAGTATCCGCAACCTGAACCGGTTGGATTATTTCGAAAACGTCAAGGTGGACACGGTCAAGGGCAGCGCCGAGGACCGGATGCGGGCGACGGTGGAGGTGACCGAGAAATCGACGGGCGCCTTCAGCGTCGGGGCGGGCTATTCGACGGTGGAGAGCGCCTTCGTGACGGGCTCCGTCGCCGAGCGCAACCTGTTCGGCCGCGGCCAGACCCTGGGCCTGCGCGGGATGGTCGGCGCCAAGACCCAGCGCTACACCTTGAGCTTTACGGAGCCCTGGCTGTTTGATATACCGCTCTCGGCCGGGGCCGAACTCTACAAATGGGAGTACGAGCTCGACGATTACACCCGGGATAGCATCGGCGGCAAACTGCGGCTCGGCTACCCCCTTTTCGAGTTCGTGCGCGGCAGCGCCATCTACAACCTGGACTT
>JBFYWX010000346.1:0-7500 GCA_041310825.1 Desulfobacteraceae bacterium
ACCGGCCGGGCCACGACTTGCCGATCGAGGCGCTCAACTCCGCCGCCAAGGAGCGGATCGCCGATTTCTGCGGACTGGCGGGGTTTTTCCGGCCCTTTGTCTTCTGCTTCGACCAGACCGAGAACTACGGCGCCGAGGCCGGCCTGGCGAAGAGCCTGGGGATCGTGATCCAGGGCCTGGTGGACGACTGCCCCAACCACATGACCGTGGTGACCGCCAACCAGGACCCCTGGCACAAAGTCGTGCAGCGCCACTGGGAGGAGGCCCACAAGGACCGCCTCGCCCGTCCGGCCCTGGAGCTGAGCGGGCTGAACCGCCGGCAGGCCGAAGAGCTGGTGCGGATCCGCATCGAGGGCTGGCCGAGCGCCGCGGACGCGCCGGGCCGCAGGCTCGGGAGCGACTGGCTGGGGGAGATCTTCGGGGAAGCCAAGGAGGTCGGCGTCCGCCATTTCCTTGTCATGTGCAGTGCGCGCTGGCGCGCGGCGCCGGCGCCCCCGGGCTTGACACCGGCCAAGCGGCCCACGGCCCCGACGGTCGAGGCGCTTTACCGCGCGTGCCTCAACCAGATCAAATCCCAGCCCAAACGGTTGGTCTTCGATCCCGACGCGCTCTTCTGGCTGGTGCAGGAGGTCGGCTGCCGTCCGGGGGTCGCCACCCACAAGTTCAAGAGTCTCAAGGGGTACCTGGCCGTGCGCTGGGAGGTCGAGGGCCGTAAAATCTACTTCGGATTCGAACCCGGCCACCACTTCAAACGCTGGGAGGCGATCACGAAGGAGGCCGAGCGCTACCATGCCGGCGACCCCGCGGGCAAGACGGTTTTCTTCCGGACCCCCGAGCTCCAGGCCATTCCGGGCCCCGGCTGGAAAATCGCCCCGTCCATCGCAGCGGCCACGGCACGCTACCTCCACATCGTCGTGCTCGGCCACGAGGAGATGGCCGAACTCTACGCCGCCTTTGACCTTTACATGGGGGCCGTCGAGGGGGATGTTTCGGTGGCGCCCGCGGCCGTCATCGAGTTCGTGCGGCAGCGGCTGGCCCCCTTTTGGGGGCGCATCCTCGAGCCGAAGCCCGAAAACTGGAGCGGCGGCCGGGGCGGGCCGGCCGCAGCGCCCCCCGTCGGAGCACCCGAAACCGGCCTGGTCCGGAAGATCCGAAACATCGTTAAGCGTGAAAAATTCATGAGCATGGCCGACCTGCTGGCCAAGATTTCGCCGCCGGTGTCGGCGGAGGAGCTGCACCGGGCGCGGGCCTGCATCCCGGAGATCCAGGTCCACACCGGCCCGAGCATGACGGTGCTGCAGTGGCGGCCCGGCAGGTGAAGGCGGCGGGCCTCGGCGCAGGTCGTGCGGCGACGGATGCCATCCCTTCCAGCAGCGAGGCTGATTTCTCGTCTCCTTGAGCGTGTCCATGGTTGCAATCACGGTTACCGAGCTGACCTGCGCCTGTCTTGACGAAACGTGGCGGCGCCGCTGGCTGAGGGGCGAGTGGCCCACCACCCGCAGCTTTGCCCCACCGGGCGGGATTCCGGTCTGCGGGGCCCTGTTCCACCGGCTGGCGGACGCCTTCGTCGCCTGGCTGGCGGGCTCCCGGCGCAAGGCGGCATCCCTGCGGGAGGCCGCGGATCTCTGGCACGAGCTCTACGAGCGCTTCGCGGCCGGGGAGCTCGAGCGGCTCAGCCGGAAGGGCAGCCTGGATTCGGCCTATCACCTCTCCGCCGCCCTGAAGGCCTTCTGCGAGCGGGTGGCGGCGCTCCGGGCGCGCACTCCCGGCTTCAAAAACTGGCAGGACCTCTACCTGGCCAACGAGTTTTCCCTCAAGGAGGTGGAATTCCGGGTGGGCGGCCGCGGGCTGCTGGTCTCCGGTCGGCTCGACGCCGTGCGATTCTACCCCGGCCATGCGGTCGAACTGGTCGACTACAAGCTCACCCACGGCACCCGCATGAAGCACGATCTGATCCAGCTTGCGATCTACGCACGCTTGCTTGCGCTCGCCCGGCCGGGGCTCGATTTTCGCGGAACGCTCGAATACTACGAGCCGAAGCTCCTCGAGGTGGAAGTCGCGCGCGAGGATCTGGAGTCTCTCTTTGCGGATGCCGTCCGGCCGGTCCTTGATGAGCTCGTCGGGATCGACAGAGCGCCGGGTGCACCCGCCCCGCAGCCGGCTCAGCCCCCGCCTGCGCCCGTCCGGCCGAGCCGCAAGGACCGGGATGATCTATCGCAGGCCATCACGCGGTGTTACGCCGACTTCAAGCTGGAGGTGGACGTCGTGGGTCGCCAGGAGGCCCCCCAACTCGTCCGCTACCGGATCAAGCCCGCACCGGGGGTCAAGGTGGTCTCGCTCGCCCACCGCGCCGAGGACCTCAAGGTCGCGCTGGCGTTGCCGGCCGCACCCGTCATCGCACCCGCCGCAGGCGCCGTGGCCATCGACATCCCGAAGGAACGGCCGGACACCGTTTTCTGGCGCGATCTGATCGGCCGGGATGAATTCGCCGGCCACGCGAGCCCGGTGGCCTTCCCGGTCGGGGTGGGGGTGGACAACAGCCTTCTCGTCGCCGACTTCGCCGACCCCAACATGTGCCACGGCCTGGTCGCCGGCGCCGCCGGCAGCGGGAAGAGCGAATTCCTTAAGAGCCTGGCCGCCTCGCTGATCTTGCGCAACCGGCCGGATCGGCTGAAACTCAGCCTCATCGACCCCAAGGTGCTGACCTTCGGCAATCTGCCCGATCTGCCGCACTTATCCGAGCCGGTGATCACCGACCTGTCCGCCGCCGTACCCTGCCTCGAGTGCGCCGTCGCCGACATGGAGCGGCGCTACCGCCTGCTGGCCGAGGAGGGCGTCGAACACCTGGGCGCGCGCATTGCCGCCGGGCGCACCGACCTGCCTTACCATCTCATTCTTTTCGATGAGTTCGGCGATCTCATCCTGGCGGGGAAGGAGGCGAAAAAAGAGTTCGAGCGGCTGGTCGCACGGATTGCGCAGAAAGGCCGCGCGGCCGGGATCCACCTCGTGCTCGCCACCCAGCGGCCGGACAAGAACGTGGTCACCGGGCTGATCAAGGCCAACCTGCCGCTCAAGATCTGCCTGCGCGTGGTCAACGCGACCAACTCCGCCATCGTCCTGGACCAGACCGGGGGCGAAAAACTCCTCGGTCGCGGGGATCTGCTCTGCGACCGCGGCCGCGGGGTCGAACGGGCCCAGTCCCCCTACGTGACCCAGGAGGAGTTGAGAGCGCTCGCCGGCTGAGATCCAGTGCGGACTCAAGCCTTCCAGGTACATGTGTCCGCCGGCTCGCGCGCCTACGATCCCCGCGCCGGGGGAAATCGCCGTTGTCCCGCTTCAGGCCAATGGCTGTGTGCATTATTTGCTTGACATTGAAGTACTGCTTTGCCACGACTTAAACTACATATGTAGTTTCCTTTCCCGAACAGCGCTTCCACATCCGGCGGTCCGGCATCCGGTCGGCTCACCGGCCAACCCAAGGGGACAGCGCCCATGGCGAGCAAGAAAAAAGCCTCATCCGCCCCGAAGCCCGCGGTAAAGAAACCCTCCGCGAAACGTGCACCGAAAACCGCTCCGGCCGCCCCGAAGCGCGGCAGCGCCTCAGTCAAACCGGGCAGCCCCGCGAAAAAGCCGCCGCGCGCCTCGGCCCCGGCCGGCGGCGCCCACTCGAAGCCGCGGCCCCGGTCCGCCAGCGCCGCGAAGCCCCTCCCGTTTCGCGCGGTCGTCGACCTCAGGCTTCTCCTGGAGCGCGTCAGGCCCCTTTGGCCGGTGGACCCCCAATACACTCTGCGCCGGCCTGAGGACCTTGCGGTGGGGACCATCGTGGCCCACAACCTGCGGGTTTCACCGGGGGCGCCCCCCCAGTTGGTGCGCTCGAACCCGGCCGCCGAGTCCTATTTGATTTTCGTCCTGCCGCCCCAAAGCTTCGGCGAGGAGGCGTTTCTGGATGCAACGGGTCCAGGGAAGAACGAGGGGCCCGAGGTAACCGACGCGCCGGGGTACCCGAAAAAAAACTCCCCCGGCAACAACCCCCCCGGCAAACCGGCCGACCCGACCGGCCCCTTGCCTGCGGCGAAAATGCGGATGTCCGGCACGAGCCGGATCGCGGTGACGATGCCGGCCGGACTCAGTGCGGTCGATTTCACATTCGAAAAAGTTCTCGAAGCCTGCCGCACCTGGCCGCTGCGCCTGGACCTCAACGCCGCGCCCGAGCCGCGCATCCTCGGGCTGCGGCCGGAGCTGCTCGGCGCCGTCCCGCTCGACAGTCAGTGGCTCCAGACGGTGGTGGCGAGCGCGGGCTGGAGGGATCTCAACCATGCGCTCGAGAGCGCGCTCGCGGGGAGCGGGGGGGCGCCCTTGGTGCAGGCCCTGCGGAGCGCGGGTGCGGCCGTCGGGCGGCGCAGCGTGGAGGTGTTGCGCAGCGGGGCCACGGCCGCCGCCGGCCGTGAGCTCGAAAAGGCCCTCACGGCGGGAGTGGAGGGGCTTTCGGGCCGTTTTCCCGCGCTGCGGGAGGCCCAGGCCCGCCAGGCGGCGCTGGGGCTGGTATCGATCAGCGCCACCGAGGCGGGGTGGCCGGCAGCCGGACACGCTTCGAGATCGCCGCCGAGGCGCTGACCCGGCTGCCGATCTTCCGGGTGCCGCTCGCTCCGCGGGCGCCTAACGCCGGCGTCACGGCCATCGAGCTGCCCTACCGGCTCATCGTCTCTCCGATCGAGGCGGCGCGCTTCGCCCACAGCGACCTTCCGGTGGAAAAGAAGGGCCGGACCGAGCTCTGGCACTCGCGCCTCTCGGGGGAGCCCGGCAAGCCGGGGCCCGACCGGCCCTCCAAAATCCGGGCACTCTGGTCGCCCGACTACCCCATCGTCCTGGCGGAAATCCTGAATCTGCTCGACCCGCTGAAACCCTACCGGATGAGCCTCGACCCGCTGGACCGCCAGATGCTGGTCCAGCTGATGGCGGGCTACGACGAGCTGACGATCAACGGCAAGCCCTATACGCCGCGCGCGAGCCGGGCGCAGCGGCTGATGCTCTCGGCCCTCGGCGGGCTCCTGGATGCGGAGGGCAACTGGAGCCCGTCGCGCCCCGCCGGAGTGGGCCTCGAGCAGTGGCGGCACCTGGCGACCCTGGGCCGCGACCACTACGTGCGGGTCGTCTACGCCGGATTCCTCATGCCCTTCGGCCATGCGGCCTCGCTCATCAAGGTGACCGAGCGCAAATTCGAGAACGGCGCCATGGCCTCCAAGACCGGACGGGTGACGCTCCTGCGGCAACGCTTTTTTATCGTCGTGCGCGAACCGGTCAAGACGTTCAGCGGTACCGGCCATGCCTTCGGCGGACGCAATTTCCCCTTCACCCAGCTCGAGATCATCACGCGGGTCACTCCCAACCTGATGGCACCCGACCATCCCGGCAAAGCGCCGTTGATGGCCGAGGTGGGCGCCCAGAAGATCTACGACGCCGTGCCCCAGCGGGCCGCTTTCTGGCCGCTGCTCGCCCCCGGGGCGGACTTCCGCTTCGCAGCCGATGCCACGGATCTTGCCGGAAACCGGGTGAGCTTCGCCATGCCGCTGGCCTTCATCGGGGTTGAAGCCAACCAGGCGCGCGCGGCCGCGGCAAGGGCCTCCTACAACGCCGCGGCGGCAAGCCGCCGCACGGCGCCGACGGCGGGCGCCTCGGTCTGCTTCGCACCGATCAAGGCCGGCGCCGAAGGCGACCCCCGGCTTCCGACCGCGAGCATCGTTTTTGCATCCGCCGCCGTCTCCGGGGTCGCGCCGGAACGGCCGCAGTTCTACCCCGAGATCGAGAGCGCCCAGGTCGGCATTCAGTCCGTGCAGCGACTGCTCGGCCGGGAGGCCGCGGTCGGGGTCAAATACCCGGACGTCTACAAGCAGGCGGGCTTCGGGGGGGCGAACCCCGGCGAGGTCTTCCTGCAGATGCTGGCGGATTTCGCGCTCGAATTCGGCGAGTCCGGCAGCCAGGCGAAGAGCGACGCGCTCGGCGCACTCGCCACCCCCGCCCTGGCCATCCAGGGGCTCTCGCGTATCATGGGGCCGGCGGGGGATCTGGCCCAGGTCGTGGGCAACAAATTCGACCCGGCGAAGTTCTTCAAGGATGCAAAGATCCTGGGCGGCATCCCGCTCGCGAGTCTGCTCGACGTCGTGACCGCGCTCGCCGGGAGCAATGTGCCCAAAATGCTCTCCCGGGACCTCCCGGACCGGTTCGAAGCAAGCTTCACCTGGAAGACCGAGATCAAAAAATCAGATCCGTTGGGGCTTTTCGTGCCCGGAGCCGGCGGGAAAGCCACCCGGCTCGACATGCGCGGGGTCGTGAGCGCGCCGGCCGGGAACCCGGCGGCGGACCGGACCAAGAAGGAGATTCGGATCCACACCAAGCTGCCGCAATCCCCCCTGGTGGTGGAGGCCGACCGCAGTCAGGTCGAACAGGTGCTCCTGAACATCTACGTCAACGCCTGGCAGGCCATGCCCGACGGCGGGGAGTTGTACATCGACGCCAAAACCCTGGTTTTGGATGCGGCCTTCTGCCGGCTCCATCAAAACACCCCCGGGCGTTACCATTCGGTCTCGATTGCCGATACCGGCATCGGCATGGATGAGGACACGCAGCTTAGGATTTTCGACCCCTTCTTCACCACCAAGGAGAAGGGCCGCGGGACCGGTTTGGGTTTGGCCTCGGCGTATGGCATCATCAAGAATCACGGCGGGATGATCACCGTCGAGAGCCAAAAAGGGAAGGGGGCCGCCTTCAGCGTTTATTTGCCCGCTTCAGATCGGGACGTGCTGTCCGAGGCCTTCCCCGAGGGCAGCCTGTTGAAAGGCAAGGAGACCATCCTGCTGGTCGACGACGAGGAGCTGATCCGTGCGGTCGGCCGCGCCATGCTGGAGCGGCTGGGCTATAGCGTTCATACGGCCGCGGGCGGCGTGGAAGCGCTCGATGCCCTCAAACGCAGGGGGATGGAATCGACATCGCCATCCTCGACCTCATCATGCCCGGGATGGACGGCGGCAAACTCTTCGACCGCATCCGTGAAATACGACCACGTCTGCCCGTCATTCTTTCCAGCGGTTATGCCATCGACGGGCAGGCCGAAGAGATCCTGCGCCGGGGATGCAACGGATTCATCCAGAAGCCGTTCGGTATCTCCGAGCTGTCACGAAAACTCCGCAGCGTCCTGGATCAGTGAGCCTTGACCGGGGGTGGATCGCGATCTTATCTTCTCGGCCACTGAAAGGTTCGACAGCGATCCACCGATTCTGATAGACTTCACTCCCGCAATCGGCGCCTGACCTCCATTTCCGAGGATGGGATGGGGAGAGGGGGGTCAGGCTCGCTTTTAAAAACAGGATTTCCGGAAATCGAGTGCTCGGATTGGGAGGTCATATGGCCAAGGGATTGAGCGGCAAAGCGGCACTGGTGACGGGCGGTTCGCGGGGGATCGGGGCCGCCATTGTACGGCGGCTGGCGCAGGCGGGGGCCGAGGTC
>JBFYWX010000353.1:0-5635 GCA_041310825.1 Desulfobacteraceae bacterium
AAACACAGGCCCCGCACTCGATGCAGTCTTCGAGACGCAGAAGAGAGGTGCTGTCGGGGCAGGCCCCCGGGATCGGTTCGCTCGGCTTCAGGCAGCTCCAGTAAGGGTCGATATCCCGAAAAAAGGCGGTCATGTCCACGGCCAGGTCGGCGATGCGTCGGAAGCCGGTGAGCGGCCCGATCGTGATCCGATCACTTCCCAGTTCGCTGAGGCGAGTGGTGCAGGCCAGGCGCTCGACGCCGTTGATGCGGCAGGCACAGGTGCCGCAGGCGCCGTGGTGGCAGCTGTGCCGATAGGCCAGGGCGGGGTCGTGGTGGATGCGGATCTGCTCCAGGGCGTCGAGAACGCTCATCGCCTCCGTTGCGTCCACGGTGAAGCGTTCGCATCGCGGCGGGTCGATCGATCCGCCCCGGCCGCGGGAGATGGCCATCTCGACGCGTACGGTCTTCATCTCGTCATCTCCTCGCGCCAGAAATGCCGATAGGGCAGGAGCGGGGTCTCATGGGTCCGGCCGGCGACGTTGCGCCCGATCTTGCGGCCGATCAGATCGGCGGTCTGCTCGGCCATGGCCCGCATGGTGGTGGCCTTGCCGCCGATCAGCGTGACCAGCCCCTCGATCCCGTTGCGCACCGCATGATCGATGCAGTCGAAGCTCCGGCTGATGTGCCAGGGGTCGGTTTCTTCCGCGGCCTTCAAGAGGGGCCGGCTGGCACACCAGGCCGCGTGGGGCGCAAGCCCCTGAACGGCGGGGACCATTCGCCCGGCGAGGTCGAAGAGCCGGCGCCCATGGTCTTCCGGCGGGCCCTCGACGTCGGGGTCTTGGGCGAGCCAGGCCGTGGTCCCCAGGATGCTCAGCCGGCGCTGGGGCACGATGATGTCGCCTTCTCCGGCCGGCTGGAGGCGGTTGATCACCCGCTGGGTGAGCCGGCCGGCGACCGCGACCATCACCCCGGGGGCGGGCTGCACGGGTACCTTGATTCCGGCCAGGGCGGCGATGGCGCCGGACCATGGGCCCGCGGCGTTCACCACAATGTCGGCCTCGAGAAAAAAGGCGCGGCCGCGGCGCAGGTCCAGAAGCTCCGCGCCGGTGACGCAGCGGCCGGCCGAGCGCACACCCGTCACGATGGTGAAGGGGCGGATGTCGGCGCCGTTGGCCCGGGCGGTTGCGAAAAAATGCATGGGCAGCCGCCAAGCGTCCATGGCGGCGTCGGGCACCTCCACGGCCGCGCGGAGGTCAGGGTTCAGGTTGGGCTCGAGCGCCAGGGCGCGGCGGACTGAAATCGGGCGGGCCGGGACCCCGGCCGCGGCACAGCCCTCCAGGAAGGGCCTCCGATAGGCCAGGTCCTCCTCGTCCAGGGCCACGAAGAGCCCGCCGTTCGGCTCGATCGCCTGGGGGGCAAGGCGCCGCAGGATCTGATTCTCCTGCCAGCACTCGCGCGCCGCCCTTGGATCGTGGAGGACATAGCGGGCCCCGCTGTGCAGCAGGCCATGGTGCCGGCCCGTGGTGCCGGATAGCAGCTCACCCCGCTCCACCATCGTCACCCGGAAGCCGCGCAGGGTGAGGTTGTGCGCCAGGGCGCCGCCTGTCCCCCCCCCGATGATGAGAATATGCTCCATGGGCGGCGCCCGCCCTTATTTGATTCCAGAGCGCATGAAACTTTGGACGAATTGGCGCTGGAACAGCAGAAATGCGATCAACAGCGGTGATACCGCGAGCAGGGTCCCGGCCGAGATGACCGAAAAGTTCACCCCCGATTCGGGTGCGCCGAAAATGGAGAGCCCCACCGTGAGCGGCCGGGTGTTCGTCGAGTTGGTGATGACCACCGGCCAGAGAAAATTGTTCCAGTGGTAGCTCACTGAAACGAGCCCGTAGGCGAGATAGGTCGGCCGCGCGAGGGGTACATAGACCTTCAACAGGATCGCCAGCCGGCCGGCCCCCTCCACCCGGGCCGCGTCCTCCAGCTCCTTGGGCACCTGCTTGAAGGCCTGCCGGAGGAGGAAGATGCCGAACGCCGAGCCCATGTAAGGGAGCCCGATACCCAAGATCGTGTCCACCAGGCCGAGGGTGCTCGTCGTGAGGTAGTTCTGCACGATGAGAACGTCGGGCATGATCATGATCTGGACCAGCACCAGAATGAAGGCGATCTCTTTCCCCGGGAATTCGAAACGCGCGAACGCGTAGGCGGCGAGCGTGCACAGGACGAGCTGTCCGGCCAGGGTCATGCACACCAGCAGGAAGGTGTTCAGGAAATAGCGGGCAAAGGGGGCGACCTTCCAGGCCGAGCGGAAATTCTCGAGAGTCACAGGGGCGGTCAGGTCGAAGCGGATCGCGAAATCCGGGGGATGAAACGCCGCCCAGGCGGCATACAGCAGCGGCGCGGCCCAGATAAAGGCCAGAAACCAGGCCGCCACCTCCTCCAGTCGACACCCCCAGTCTTTGCCGCGGATCATTGATAGTGGACCCTTTTTTCGATGTAGGCGAACTGGGTTATGGCCAACCCGCCCAGAATCGCCAGGAGCACGACGGTCAGCGTGGAGGCATAGGCTGTGTCCCAGAAGCTGAACGCCACCTCGTAGATATAATAGAGCAGGAGCGAGGAGGCGTTGTCCGGCCCCCCTTTGGTCAGGATGAAGATGTGGTCCACGAGCTTGAAGGAGTTGATGGTGGCGTTGACGACGACGAAGAGGGTCGTCGGCATCAAGAGCGGCAGCGTCACCCGCCGGAAAAAGTGCCAGCGCCCGGCACCTTCAATCGTGGCCGCCTCTTCGAGCTCAGGGGGGATGCCCTGCAGCGCGGCCAGGTAAAAGATCATGAAAAACCCCGCATCCTTCCAGATAGCCAAAACCATCAGGCAACCCAGGGCGGTTCGAGGGCCGCCCAGCCAATTGTGACTGGCGAGTCCCAGAAGGCTGCGCACCTGGTCGAGCAGGCCGATCTGGGGCGTGTAGAAAAAAAGCCAGATGTTGGCCACGGCGATCATCGGCAGGATGGTCGGGGTGAAGTAGGCGGTGCGGACGACAGCCCGGAGGGCGAGCTTGCCGTTGACCCAAACCGCCATCAGCAAGGCAAGACAGACGCTGACGGGGATGGTCCCCGCGGCGTAGATCGCATTGTTGCTCAGAACCTGCCAGAACACGGGGTCGTTCGCCATGTAGGCGTAGTTCTCCAGCCCGACGAATCGGCTGGGCCGGCCCTGGCGCGGGGTTGAAAAGAAACTGTAGAAGAAACTGCCCACGATGGGAAAGTGGGTGAAGGCGACCATCAGCACCGATGCCGGCAGCAGCAGGAGCCAGGTATAGATCCAGCGGGCGGTTTGGAAGCGAAGGCGCATGATGGCGATCCGGGCGGCCGCGTGTCACCCCTCCCCCCACCCCTCCCGTGCGGGGAGGGGTGGGGGGGAGGCAGGGTTTAGCGATAGGGTTTGAGTATGCGCTCGGCCTGCTGCTGGGCCGCCGTCAGGGCGTCCTTGGGCGGCTTTGCACCGGTGAGCACGCTTTGGATGGCATCGTCCAGCTGTTTCTTGACCCGGGCGTTCTCGTGCACCGACAGCTCGGCGACCGAATACTGGAACTGGTCGCGGGCGACGGCCGCCGCCGGAAACTCGGCCACATACTTCTTCAAGGTTGCCGTCTCGTAGGCGGCCGGACTGGTGGCGACATAGCCCGTTGCCATGGACCAGCGGGCGGTCAGCTCGGGGGAGGTCATGAACTTGATGAACTTCAGCGCCGCCTGCCGCTCCTCGGCCGATGCCTTTTTGAAAATGTAGAAATTGCCGCCGCCGGTGGGCGATCCGCGGCGTTTGCTGGCCGGCAGCATGCTCACCCCGAATTCGAACTTGGCCCCCTCGCGCACGGCGGTGAGGTTGCCGGTGGTGTGCCACATGATGGCCGTGGCGCTCTCGAGGAATTTCTGCCGCAGCGTGCCCCAGTCGATCGTGCCCGCGGGCATCGCCTGGTGTTTGGCCGCCAGGTCGCGCCAGTATTGCAGCGCTTCGACCACCTCCGGCTTGTCGAAGTAGGTCCGGTTGCCCTCCGGGTTCATGAGTTCGAGGCCGTTTTGGATGCAAAGGGCCTGAAACATCCAGTACGGGTAGCCGGTGGAGGGGATGTGCACGCCCCAGCGCGAGACGTTCCCGGCGGCATCCTTTTTCGTCAGCTTCTGCGCCATGGCGGCCATCTCCTGCCAATTGGCCGGCGGCTTCTCCGGGTCAAGCCCGGCCTCCTTGAAGGCCGCCTTGTTGTGGTACATGACGATGGTCGAGCGCTGGAACGGCACGCCCCAGATTTTGCCCTTGGCCTTGGAGTTCTGCATCAGCGCGGGATAAAAAGAGGACAACCACTGCTTGTCCTCGGCCGAGACGGCGACCTCCTCGAAGGGTACGATGGCGTCCTGGTTCATGAGCTCGAACAAGTCGATCGAGAAGAGTACGCTCAGCTAAACCGGCTGGTTGGCCTTGAGCGCCGCGAGCGCCTTGACGCGGGTGTCGTCGTAGTTTCCGGCGTACACCGCCTTGACCTTGATCCCCGGGTTGGACGTTTCGAACTCGGCGATCATGTCGTCGATGACCTTGGTGATCGGTCCGCCCACGGCCACCGGATAATACATGTTGAGCTCGACCGCCGCCCGGGCCGGGGTCCCGGCCAGAATACCTGCCAGCACCAGTGCGCAAAGACCGAATTTGAGCCACGACATCCTCATGGGTTTCTCCTTCCTTGATTTTTCACCGGTTTCCCCGTCGCCTATCCGCTGCATGCGGTCCGGGAGTTGAATGGACGTTTCAACGCGTCCGGCGTCTGCCGTTCTGCGCGTCGAACCAGTGGAGGTCGGTTTCCGACCACGACAGGTGAACCCGGTCCCCGGCCGCCAGCCGTGCCCGGCCCCCTTGCCGCACGATGACCTCGGCGCTGCCCACCTTGCAGGCGATGAGGGTGTCGGCGCCCAGGTATTCGAGGCTGACGACATCGGCGGGGAGGCCGGAATCCGAAAAGCGGATCTTCTCGGGGCGGACCCCCAGGACCCGCTCATCCGTCGCCGCCCCGGCCGGCCGGCCGGTTTCAGACCCCCGCGAGAGGCGGGCCACTGCGGGATCCTTCAGCGGCAGCAGGTTCATTGGGGGTGTGCCGATGAACCCGGCGGCGAAGAGCGTTGCCGGACGGGCATAAAGCTCGTCGGGCGGGGCGAACTGTTCGATGTGGCCGGCCTCGAGCAGCACGATCTTGTCGGCCATCGTCATGGCCTCGACCTGGTCGTGGGTCACGTAGATCATGGTGATCCCGATCCGCTGCTGCAGCGTGCGGATCTCCCGCCGCATCTCGTGGCGCAGCTTCGCGTCCAGGTTGGAGAGGGGTTCGTCCATGAGGCAGACCGGCGCTTCGCTGACGATCGCGCGACCCAGCGCCACCCGCTGACGCTGGCCGCCGGAGAGCTCGGCCGGCTTGCGCTCGAGGAGGCCCTGCAGCCCCAAAAGCTCCGTAGCCCGGCCCAGGCGGCGCCGGCGCTCACCGGCTTCGAATTTGCGGACCTTGAGACCGAAGACGATGTTCTCGGCCACGTTGAGATGGGGGAACAAAGCGTAGGACTGAAAGACCATGGAAATGTTGCGTTTGGCCGGGGGCAGGCCGGTGACGTCTTTAC
>JBFYWX010000371.1:0-18133 GCA_041310825.1 Desulfobacteraceae bacterium
ACCATCCGGGAACTTTGAACCCAACGCAAAACCCGGACGGTAGTGCCAAGACCCCGTGCCAATCTTGTAGTGCGCTGTAATTATTGGACATTAAAAAACGCACTGTCGAAGATCAGTATAAATGTTGGAGACGTATGTGACCGTCTCACGGCCGATTTTCTCGGCGGCGACCACCTCCACGTGGTTGAACCATTCGTTGGGATTCAAACCGCGCTTCTCGGCTTCACGCCGCAGCTGGCGCACCCGGCCGGGGCCGGCATTATAAGCGGCGAAGGCAAAAAGCCCCTTGTTCAGGTCGTCCATCGGCTCGTTCTTGAAATACTGGTCGACCATGAAACGGATGTACTTGACCCCCGCGTGGACGTTGGGCTCGATCAGCCTGATGTCGCCGACCCGCAGCTCCTTGCCGGTCTCGGGCATCACCTGCATGACCCCGATGGCGCCGACGGGGCTTTTCGCGTTTTGGTCGAGCCGGGACTCCTGATACCCCTGGGCGGCCATCAGCATCCAGTCCATCCCGTATTGGCCTGCGTACGTGCGGAAGAACCCCAGGAGCTCCCGGAACTTTTTCATCTCGGCTTCGCTGGTGGCACTCTTGACGTAGCGGGTGCTCTTTAGATAGCGGCGGAAGATCTCGCTGCCGAAGGCCGATCCATGGCGGTGTTTCTTTATGAAATCGTTCAACTCGGCCTTGAGCTGGGGGCTGTTTTCACGAATCGCCGATGCAATGTGACCGCCGGTTCTGACGGCGATATCCGCGTGCGGGGTGATGTTCGTGAAGACCTGCTTCCAGAAGTGGGCCTTGTGGCTGTCCACCACCAGCAGCGGGATCAGCCCGGCGTCGAGCATCTCGATCAGGTCTTCGTCCTCCAGATTCTCCGGTGCCGGGGTCAGCTTCACCGGGGCCTTTCCCTCTTTTTTGAACCGCTCGTTCAGCCTCACCAGGCTCTCATGGTAACTGGAAGAGGTGCGGACGAAAACCTCCTGGCCTGAAAGGTCATCGATCCCGGCTATCTGCGGGGAGCCCGGACCGGTCACAACGATTTCGGCCACACCGGTGATCCAGGGGTCGGCGAAATCCACGAGCTTATCGCGTTCGCCGGTAACGGTAAGATTGGCGGCGGCGATATCCCCCCGCCCCTCCCGCAGGGCCGGGATCAGCTGATCACGCGACACCGGTACGAAGACAACGTGAATTCGCAGATGCCGGGTCTTGAGCTTCCGGTTGAGGTCCTCCTCGAATTTCCGGAACATCTCATAGGTCGTCCCGCGCTGGGTGCCCTTGTCGACGAAGAAAAACGTCTTGCTGTAGACGACCAGGACCCGGACCATGCGCCGCTCGATCATGCCGTCCAGATCGCCCGTCCAGGGCTCGCTCGGCAGGGGCAGCTCCAGGCGGGGTTTGGCCGCCGGGGCAGCCCCCGCCGCCCCGGCGAGCGGCGGGCAGCTGAAAAAGAAGGCCCAAAGAAGCGCCAGACCGAGAGTCCATCCGTTCATCATCACCGCGCCTCCTCATCACCCCCTCGCACTTCCGCAAAGCGCACGGCCGGAGGTGCTATTTCTTCTTCGGGGTGTTGGCCTTGAACTCATCCTTGTTGATGGAGGTCACGGCCGAATTCTGAAGGGTGACCCGGCTGCCGGTGTTTTCATCCTTGAAGCGAATGCTTCCGTTTGAATTCCGATCAACTTCAGAGGTGTAATAGATCTTGTCCGTAGTGGTATCGCGAACCTTGTAGTAATTGGAGCTCCCGCATCCGGCCAGCATCGCCGCACACACGAGCGCCGCCACCAGTACCGCCCATTTTCCGTTCGCAACTATCCTCTTCATGGCAAACCTCCTCTTTTTAAGTGTTGGACTCGCCCGGTAGACCGTGGCAGCCCAAAATTATCCCAATCCGGGTGAAGTCAAGCCGCCGGCGCATCAATCTCCTGCCGCATGCCAAAGTGCGGATCCTTGACTTTCGCGGGGCGATCCATGAGAAGGGGTTCATGCGAACGCCCCTCGACCGATCCGCCCTCCTCCGCCGATTCAAGGCCGTCGGAACCGCCCTGATGCGGGTCGATCTGAACAACTCCCACAGCGGAAACATGTCGCTGCGCGACCCTTGTGATTCGCAGCGTTTTTTCATCACCGCTTCCGGATCCATGTGCGGCGCACTCGGCCGTGAGAACCTCGTCCCGGTTAATTTCTCCGATCTGAGGTGGAGCGGTGCCCAGCGGCCTTCCTCCGAAACCAACACCCACCGCCGGGTGCTGGAGCTGCCCGGCACCAACGCCTGCGTTCATTGCCACGCCAAAGCCGCCACGGTGCTCAGCCTGGAGACGCCGGATCATCTCCGGCTGTTGCAGAGATTCAACGATCGTACCGGCGGAGAACTTGACCTCCGCTTTCAACCGGTCGATTTTTTCGGAGCCGCTCTGCTTGGAGCAATATGGGTCAGGGCGTACCCCCGAGCGGTGGGGTCAGTTGAAATGGAGGAGAGCATTCCCCGTTATCTTCGCCACAGCCCCCTGGCCCTCGTGGCCGGCCACGGCCCGTTCGCCCGGGGGGGCAGCCTGGAGGAATGCCTCCATTATCTGAGCCTGCTGGAAAACAGCGCCCGCCTGGCCCTGGCCCTCCGGCGCCGCGGGGTCGATCCGGGTGCGCTCCAGCGGCTGATCCTGGAGAACCGCTGGGAAGCGTTCTTCCCGGAACGACCCAGAGTCCCGGATTTCCAAGCCGCGGCCGCGGCTCACGGTGGAGAACCCGCCTCGACGGGCCCGTTCGCCGACTGGCTGGCCTACAACTTCGACCAGGGGTTGTCGGCCTACGCCGTGGGCTCCCTGAGCTGCCGGACGAGCTCCGATGCCATGATCTTCTCCATGACGGCCGCCGCACCCAAGGGAATCGAGACAGCCTGTTTAGGGTTGCCGCTCGCCGAAACCGATCCCCAGGCCGCCGACGTCCGCCTGCACCGCCGGATCTACGCGCACACCCCATTTAAAGCCTGCGTGATCGCACCCGCCCCGCTCGCCACGGCGGAGGCCACCGCCGTATGGTCCGCGGCCTGGGGCGGCCGATTGCCGGAGGCGTTGAGCACCGCGCTTCACGGCCCCGCTTCAGAGCTTCCCGTGATCCTGCCCATCGATGCGGAGGCCGCTTACTACAAGATAAGGATTCCGGTGGCCCCTCCCGGGGTCCTGCACGAGGCGGCGCCCCCCGGCCTGCTACCGGACATGCTCACACAGGGAGGGGGCTGCGCCGCCATCGCAGGCGTGGGCGTCATTGCCGCCGGCGATACCCTCGACCAGGCCGTCTACCGGCTCTCCCTGATGGAGCGGATCGCGCATTTCCGTCAGGAGGTCGACCTCAACCACCGGCTGTTCGGCAGCGCACCGGTGAACGCTTTCCCGCAGGCCTGAGAGATCCGGTCAATGGGTGACCTCCCCACCCCCCCCGACGGAGCTCCACTTCAGACTTTACGGCGCCGGCCGGCCGGTGATCATCCTCCACGGACTCTTTGGCTCCGCCGAAGGCTGGCACCCGGTGGCCAAGGCCCTGGCGGGGCACTTCACGGTGGTGGCAGTCGATCAGCGCAACCACGGGGCTTCCGTGCACAGCGCCCACATGGACTACGACACCCTGGCCGAGGACGTCCGGAATCTCCTGGAGCCTCTGGGCTCCCGACGGGTGAGCCTCATCGGCCACTCGATGGGCGGCAAGACCGCCATGCGGGTCGCCGCCCGGTTTCCGGAGACGGTGGATAAGCTCGTCGTCGTCGACATCGCCCCCCGGGCCTACCCGCCGGTCCACGCTGCGGCAATCGAGGCCCTGGCAGGCCTGGATTTGAGTCGAATCGCCTCGCTGCGGGCGGCGGAGGCCGCGCTTTCAGCCGGCATTCCGGACCCGGTCTTCAGGCGGTTTCTGCTGAAGAGCATCGAGCACACCCCGGGGAACGCCTACCGCTGGAAGGTCAACCTGAACGCCATCCGGGAAGCTTATCCCGCGCTCTGCGCCGCCCTCAGGCTTGAACCCTGGTCCGGGCCCTCTCTTTTCGTCCGGGGGGCGGCTTCGGATTACATCGGCGACCGGGATTGGCCCCCCATCCGCTCTTTTTTCCCGGAGGCCCGGCTTGCCACCATCCCGGGCGCCGGCCACTGGGTTCACGCCGATAACCCGGCCGCCTTCATCAGCGCGGTCCTAAACTTTCTCCTTGAGAATCCAAGCCCCTCCGAGGGTTGTTGCCGGGAGTGAGCGGGTGTGGTAATGAGCGTGAGCGCTTTCAGGCGCCCCCTGATGCTCCCGCTCCCCGTGCGGGAGAGGGTCACTGTGAGGAGGCAGGAATTTCTCGGACCCTCGCCGCGAGGTTTTCTCCCAATCCGTTGGGGTGAAAGTCATAGCAATGCCGATCAAGAGCGTGCTTGAAAAACTCTGGGAGGTTGAGCCCGAGGCGGAGCTCTGGTGGGACTCATCGCCCCTGGTGTTCGGGAGCTTCCGCCGCCGGCTGCTCGACCGGGCCCCCGACAAGCCGCTGATGGCCGCCTGGCTCGACCGCCTTTACAGCCCGAATACCCGCCCCGCGGAGAATCTTCTACGGGGGGTGACCACCAACCCGCGTCTCAGCTTCAACGCCGTCAAGGAAAACCCCGAGCAGTGGACGGCGTGGATCGACGCCTGGATCAGGAGCGAACGCTGCACGGAGCCTGAAACCGTCTTCTGGGAAACGTACAAAGAAGTCATCCGGCGCGGGGCTCTGGCCCTCATGCCGCAGTTTCTGGCCAGCGCCCGCAAACACGGTTTCCATTCGGCCCAGGCCGACCCCCGCTGCCGGCTGGACCCCGAAAAGATGGTGGCCCAGGGGGTGGAGCTTCACCGGCTCTCGCCCAACATCATGATCAAGATCCCCGGGACCCAGGAAGGCTACGACGCCATCCGGCGATTGACCGCCAAGGGGATCCCGACCAACAACACGATCTCGCTCGTAATCCCCCAGTTTCTGGCCTGCATGTCCGCGGTGGCCGACGGTCTCAGGGAGGCGCGGGCCGCCGGGGTCGATCTTTCCGGCTGGCGCTCGGTGATCACCGCCATGAGCTCGCGCTTCGGGACCCTCGGCGACCTGCACATCGAGGCCGCGGAACGCGGGCTCGAGCTCAGTGAAACCGATGTGCGTTGGGCGGAAATCGCCTTGATCAAAAAGGCCTGCACCCTGGTCCGGAGCCACCCGGAGTACCGCGGCAAGATGCTGGTGAGCTCCATGCGGGTGAGCCCCATTGTCAGCGGCGAGGCCCATGTCTGGCACCTGGAGAAGCTGGCCGGAGCCGACCTCGTCTTCACCCTGCCGCCCGCGTTTCTCGAAGCGCTGCTTCTCAAGACCCCGAACCTCGAATTCACGCGCCAGTTCGAAGACCCGGTGCCGGCCCGGGTCTTGGACAAGCTCCTCCAGATCCCCTATTTCGAGAGGGGCCTGCGAGAGGACGGCTATTCCCCCGCCGAGTTCAACACCCACCCGGCGCTCCTTTCCACCGCCCGGGATTTCTGCGTCGCCACTCAGGGAATGGTTGAGTTTGTCGCCGCCCGCGTGGCCGCCCGCGCGCGGTAGAAATTCCTCCGGTGTTTTTCCCTTGACTATTGGGGCGACATCGTAAATTTTTTTGATGCGCCGACATGAGGAGACGTGCCATGGCTGAAACACCCACGGCGGGCGAAACCGCCGCGATCCCCGAGGCGGTCCTGCTTGGGATGTACCGCACCATCTACGCCACCCGCCGCTTCGAGCTCACGTGCATCGAGCTCTACCGCCAGGGACACATCCGCGGCTACCTGCACCCTTACCTGGGCGAGGAGGCCGTCGCCGCCGGCGCCTGCGCCGCGCTGCGGCCGGATGACTACATCGTCAGCACCCACCGCGGCCACGGCCACTGCATCGCCAAAGGCGCCGATCTGAGCTTGATGATGGCCGAGATCACCGGCAAGGCCACCGGTTACTGCAAGGGGCACGGCGGGTCGATGCACATCTCCAGCAAGCAGGTGAACAACCTCGGCGCCAACGGGATCGTGGGCGGCGGGATCCCGATCGCCGCGGGGGCCGCGATGGGCATCCATGTCCGGCAGACCGACCAGGCGGTCCTCGCCTTCTTCAGCGACGGCGCGTCGAACAACGGGGTTTTTGCCGAGTCGCTCAACATGGCCGGGATCTATCGGCTGCCGGTGATCTTCATGCTGGAGAACAACCACTACGCAGTATCGACCCCGATCGAGTGCGCCACCGGCTGCTGCGATCTGGCCGGGCGGGGCCCGGCCTACGGGGTGCCCGGCATCTGTGTCGACGGCAACAACGCCGTGGCCGTCTATCGCGAAACCCTGCGGGCGCTCGAGCGCGCCCGCCGCGGCGAGGGCCCGACCCTGATCGAGGCCAACACCTTTCGCCACGGCGGGCACCACGTGAACGACCCGGGCCTTTACATGGACCCGCAGGCCCTCGCGGAGTGGAAGGCGCGCGACCCGCTGACCCTCATGCAGCGGGCCATCGCCGACCCCTCAAGGATCCGGATCATCGAGGCCGAAGTCGAATCCGAACTGGAGGCGGCGGTTGCATTCGCCGCCCGCAGCCCCGAGCCGGACGTGGCGGAGTTTCTCGCCGGCATCCCGGAGCACTGAGCGGGCCCGGTGATTTTCTCAAGACGCCGCTGAAACGCTGGCGACGCCTTCACCGCGCCCCGCTTCCTCTTTCCTGCCAGAGGGCCGGGAGCGCGCAGGCGATCACGGCAGTAATCTAAAAATTTCAAAGTCGAAAACGATTCACAAGGAAACCGAGACCATGGTGGAAATGATGTACCGCGAGGCCCTGCGCCGGGCCCTGGACGAGGAGATGCAGCGGGATCCGCTGGTTTTTCTGATGGGGGAGACCATCGCCGAGCGTGGGGGGTCCTACAAGGTCACCGAGGGGCTTTATCAAAAGTACGGGGGCCGGCGCGTGATCGACACTCCCATTGCCGAGGCCTCTTTCACCGGCATGGCGGTGGGTGCGGCTCTAGTGGGCTGCCGGCCCATCGTCGAGATCCTCTTCGTCGACTTCGCCATGCTGGTCATGGACCAGATCGTCAACCAGGCGGCCAAGTACGAATTCATCTCCGGCGGCCAGGGCAAGGTGCCGATGGTGCTGCGCACCCAGGGGGGCGCGGGCAACGGACTGGCCGCCCAGCACTCCCAGAGCCTGGAGGCGCTCTTCTACCACATCCCCGGCCTCAAGGTGGTCATGCCCTCGACGCCGGCCGACGCCTGCGGCCTGCTCAAGTCCGCCATCCGCGACGACGACCCGGTCGTTTTCATCGAGCACAAGCTGCTCTACATGACCCGCGGGCCGGTCCCGGAGGAGGAGTTCCTTATCCCCCTGGGCAAGGCCGACATCAAGCGGCCGGGGCGGGATGCGACCCTCATCACCTACTCGCACATGACTTTGAAGTGTTTGCAGGCCGCCGCCGTCCTCGAAAAGGAGGGCCTCCTGGTGGAGGTGATCGATCTTCGCACCCTGACCCCGCTCGATACCGAGACCCTGCTCGATTCGGTGCGCCGCACCGGACGGGCCGCCGTGGTGCATGAAGCCTGCAAGCGCGGGGGGGTCGGCGGGGACATCGCGGCCATGCTGATGGAGCAGGCCTACGACGACCTGGACGGCCCGGTGCTGCGGATCGCCGGCAGGAACACCCCCATCCCCTACAACCTGAAGATCGAGCAGGCCTGCGTGCCCTCCGTGGAGGATATCGTCGCGGGGGTGCGCAGCATCATGTGAGGGCCGGCGGGGGAGGCCGCCGTTCTCCGGTTGGATCGGGAGGCACCGGGTGCAGGATACCGGATACGGGATACAGGATCGAAAAGGGTATTTTTGGGGAGGAATGAATGGCAACGCGAATCATCATGCCCCAGGGGGGACAGGACATCACCGAGGGGCTGGTCCTACGCTGGCTGAAGCGCGAGGGCGAGGCGGTCCGCCGCGGGGAGGTCATTTGCGAGGTGGAAACCGAAAAGGCCGTTTTCGAAGTCGAATCCCCGGTGGACGGCATGCTTCTCAAAATCATCGCCCGCGAGGGTGACCGGGTTCCGATCTTTGCGACCATCGGCATCGCCGGGGCCCCGGGGGAGGCGGCGGAGGCGGATCGACTGCTCGACATCGAAGCACGGCAGGCGGCCGCCGCGGATGCCTCAGCGGTTCACCGGCGCCCGGACGACGGGGCGCCGGGGCCAAGGCGCCGCACCGCCTCCGGAAGAGCCCAGAAACTCGCGGCAGAGAAAGGGGTCGATCTCTCCGCACTGACCGGCAGCGGCCCCCGCGGGCGGGTCACCGAAAAGGACGTCTTGCTCCACATGGAGAAAAGAAGGCTCCCGGTGGCGGGGCTCAAGGGCCGCGCCGTCCCACTCTCCGGGTTGCGGGAGGCCGTCGGCCGCCGCATGCTCCGCAGCAAGCAGACCATTCCCCATTTTTACGTGACGCTGTCAGCGGACATGACCGCCGCGCTGGGCCTGCGGCAGCGGCTCAAGGCGGCCGAGGGCGCCGCGGTCACCATCACCGACCTGATCGTAAAAGCCGCCGCCCTGGCCCTAAGGGCCCACCCCCGGGTCAACTGCCGCATCCAGGAGGAGCGCATCGTTTACTTCGATGACGTCAACATCGGGATCGCGGTCACCCTGGAGGAGGGGGTTGCCGTGCCGGTTCTCTCCGGGGCCGACAGCATCCCCCTGGTCGATCTTTCCCGCCGATCGGGCGAGCTCACCCGTCTCGCGCGCGCAGGGCGCCTGCAACCGGTGGAGCCCGCCGGCTTCACGGTCAGCAACCTCGGCATGTTCAACGTCGAGAACTTCATTGCCATCATCAATCCGCCCGAAGCCGCGATTCTCGCCGTCGGCGCCGTTCAGAAACGGCCGGCGGCGGCCTCCGACGGCAGCCTGACCGTACGGGAGATGATGACGATGACCCTCTCCATCGACCACCGGGCCGTGGACGGGGCGCTCGCAGCCCGGTTCATCAACACCGTCAAGGAGGGCCTCGAGCAGCCGGAGCGACTCCTGTGAGCCGGCCCGGGGCCTTGAACTGGTTCCATAACCCCGTCTAACGGCTGGGGGTCCCGCCATGGCGGGATTGCAGATCTTTCGAACGTGCTCACAACCTGCCCAGGTTGCTGCGCTTTCGATTCGATCCGCGCCTTGCCCGCAACCGTGATTTAAGGTTGTGAAACCAGTTCTTGGCCGATAACGCTCACGCGGGAGCGGCGTGCGTCAGGCGGGTGTTCTTAAACAACGGCGGCGCGGCGAGCAGAATGAGTGCATCTCCCACCGGCCCCTCACAGAGGAGCATGACCCCGGAGAGGGCCATCGATACGGCGTGGATTTCGGAGTCGACGAGATAGCCTTGGATGCTGCGGGGGTAAAGCCACAGGAAGAGCAGGTTCGCCGCCGCGATGACCACAACCCCCCAGGCGGCCCAGCGCCTGCGGTTCCAGAGCCCGACGCCGAATACGATCAGCGGCCCGGCCGCCAGCAGCAACTTGAAACCCACCATCTTCAGTATCGCCTCCGGCAGCACCGGTTCGTAGGCCAGCCAAAGAACCGCCTTGACGACGGCCAGCCAGCCCACCGCCCACAGGGTCCAGGGAAAGTCGGTATCCATCCGCTCGGCCGGGAAGGTTCTGAAGCGTTTCATCATCTTGCTCCATGGAGGCCCGCAGGGCCATCGGCTCGCATCCAACGGCGACACATGCCGGGTATGCGATTTTGATCGGATTGTCAAATGCACTTGGACGCGTGAAACGTCGCCCCGGACGATGCCGGCGCTGTCCGCCCTCAGTTGAGCAAATTGAGAATGGAAAGCACGATCAGCAGGCAGGAGATGGCGCCGCCGAGGACCCCGAAAAAAACGGGGTGGCGGAAGAGAACGGTGTCCAGTTTGTGGGTGGAGCGGTCTATCGTTTCGACCCAGGAGCGGGTGTCGATCCAGCTGTTGAGACTCCGCTCCAGACGCCGCATGCGGGCGGGGGCGACCGCCAGGCCCGCTCCCAAAAGAACCCCCAGCAGGCAGGCCAGCTTGCCGACCCACACAAAGGAAAGCAGCAGAATCTCACCCAGCGAAAAAAAAGAGTCGCCGAAAAGGATCCGATTGAGTTCGGGGATGTCCACCTTGAAGAAAAAGAAGACGAGCGCAAACAGGGCCGCCAGGGCCAGCCCGCCGCCTGTGACCCGGTGGTGGCTGTAGATCCACTCCTCGGTGCGCAGATCCTTGTCGAGAAATTTGAGCTTCTTTTCGACATCCATGCCCCGGTTGGCTATGCCGCTGAGGTGGTGGGCGGCCGCGGGAGTGACCAGCAGCAGCACGGACATCGCCATTCCGAGCATCCCCACCACGAGGGTGAGGATTTCGATCGCCTGCAGCCCGATTTCCCAGACAATTCTCATTCTTGAAGACTACCACACTTAGCCGGGCGCAGCAAATTCCCGGCGCCGCGTCAATCCGGCACGCGCGCGGCGCCGATCAGCCCGCTCGGTCAGCAGCCCGGCCAGCTCCTGCAGCTCGGGGTCGGCGACGGCGACCAGCTTTTTCTTCACCACCCGCGAGTAGTATTCGCGTTCGGTCTTGGTCAGGTGCCGGTTCTCCAGGCGCTTGAAGATCAGCTCCTTCTGCTTGTCCGGGAAGAGAAGGTCGAGGAATCGGGTCAGCTGCGGCGACCACCGCTGCCGCTCCCCCGCCGCCGCCGGGGAGGAATTTGCCTGCGTCGGTTTTTTGAGGTCGGCGGCAAATGCTCTCAGCGCGGCCTGCATTTCCGCGACCGGCACGACCGGCCCGTGGGCCAGCGCCACCGCCTCGGCACCCAGCAGATGGGGGTGCCGGCGCTTCAGCCCTTCGGCGATGGAGATCAGGTTGCCGGGAGCCGGGAGCCCGTCGCGGCGGAAAAGCTCAGCGCTCACCAGGAGCAGCTTCTCGAGGTTCTGGCGTTTCGGGCTCGATTCCCAGTATCGGCCAAACAACGCCTGGCTGTCGAGCTCGATCCCGCGGCGGGCGCAAATCGCCAGCACGGCCGGAAAGCGCGCGACCAGCACCGGGTCCTGGGCCCCGGCCAGGGCGTCGAGGATAAGCCCCACCTGGCTGCCGGACACCAACCGCCGGGGGCGGGCCTCTAAAATGGAGTTGAGGAGGTGCAGGGCGCTTTGCGCCGAATCGGTCATAATATGAATTTTACAACGATCGGCCCTTTGAGACAAGAAATTCTTGTATCCATGCTTACAAGCATCTAAGCGGAAATTGTATTCGCCTCTGCAACTGAGTCGCGCTCGAAAACCCATCGGCGGGCCCGGGCGGCGTTGGCGAGGGTTTCGACATGCACGTCGACGTAGTCAAACACCCGGGCTTTGCTCTTGCCGGGTGCCGGTCGCAGGACCCGCCCCAGGTACTGGAGGACCCGCCCGCTGAACCGGATGGGGGTGGCGAGGAACAGGCTCGACAGGCGGTTGGAGTCGAAGCCCTCGCCGATCAGCTGTCCGGTGGCGATCACGACCCTGAGCGCACCGTCATTCAACTGCGCGGTGACCCTGCGGCGTTCGGCGGCCGGCAGGTCGCCGGTCAGAAGCTCGGCTTTCACCTTGAACCGCAACCGCAGGATCGCCTGGAGGTTCTCGCAGTGCGCCTTGCGGTCGGAGAGGACCAGGCACACGCCGCCTCCGGCGGCCGCCTCGCGGGCGACGTCGCCGGCGATCATCAGGTTGCGTTCGGTGTCCGCCGTAAGCTCCGAGAGCATGCGGCTGTATTCGGCCACCGGGTCGTGGAACGAGTGAAAGCGGGTCTCCCGGTAGATGACCTCAGCCGGCAGCACTTCGCCGGCGGCCACCAGCGCGCTCTTGTCCACCTCGTGATGGACGTCGCCCAGGTGCCAGAAAATCAAGCGCGACAACTGGTCGCGGCGCCAGGGAGTGGCGGAGAGCCCCAGCATGTAGTGGGAGTCGAAGCCCGTCACGGCCTCCGTAAAGGTGCGGCTCGGGCAGCGGTGGCACTCGTCGACCACCAGAAACCCGATGCGCCGGGCCACCTCCTCGGCGCACTTGTAAAGCGACTGCACCAGGGCCACGGTCACCCGCTCCCCGATCCGCGTCCGGCCGCCCGCGATCAGGCCGCAGTCCGCGGGCGGAATCCCGAGAAAGGTCTCGATCCGTTCGATCCACTGCGCCGCCAGCTCCTGGGTGTGAACGACGATCAGCGCCGGCTGCCGGCGCTGCGCCGCCATGGCGAGCGCCATCACGGTCTTGCCCGAGCCGGTGGGGGCATTCAGGGTGCCGAAGTCCCGGGCCAGCATCTGCTCGACGGCTTTCTGCTGGAACGGCCGCAGGGTCCCCTGAAAATCGAAGTCGACCGGCGGCAGCCGGCGGCGGCGGTCCTCGATCCGGTAGTCGATCCCCATGCGGCGGCAGTCGAGGATGAGCTGCCGCAGGCAGCCGCGGGGGATCCACAACCCGTCGGCCCCGGCCTTAATGTAGAATCGGAGCAGGCGCGGGGTGCCCCGGTTCCAACGCCCCATGCGCTCGTTTTCCACCCATTTGGGGTTCGGAAACTCGAGCGTGGCGACCAGGAGCTTGCGCAGCTCGGCCGGCACGGACGAAAGCCTCAGACGATTGATAAGGGTGATGATCATATGCGGGCCGGAAGAGGTAGGCGTCGGCGGGGGCTAATCGCCCTCGCTCAGCAGGGCCTGGGCCACGTCGATGTCATAGGCGCGGCGGGGGTCGAAGTTCTTGCCGGTATACATCTCGGCCGCCCGCCGGATCGCCTCGTAGGGCACCCACTCGTGCTGCTCCCAGAGCACGGGGTCGTCGGCGCTCCACATGCGGAACCAGACTGCGCCCTGTGCCCGCTTCACGTACATGCGCACCCGGTGGTTGCCGGCGGAAGGGAAGTAATAGAGGCCGCGTTCGTCTTTCATGGGGGCTCGTGTCGGCGTTGGGGGGTTGGTCTACAACCCGTGGTCATCCATAAACCGGGTGATGGCCGCGTTCACCTCGAGCGGCTTTTCGATCGGTACGAAATGGCCGGCCCCGAGGATGTGGGCCCGGCGGCCGCCGGGGATCCGCTGCACCAGGAACTCGGCATACTTCGGCGGTGTAAGCTGGTCGTCTTCCGCCGAGACCACCAGGACCGGCACGCGGATGTCGGCCAGCCGCGCCATTACGTCGAACCGGTCGCAGGCGCGGAAATCGCCGCCGGCGACCTCCGCCCGGACCCGCATGGACTCCGCGAGAAAGGGGCGCTTCACCTGCTCCGCCGTCTGCGGAGAAAAGCCCAGCCGGTCGACCATCGCCGCGTAGCCGGCCATATCCGCTGCGATCAGCTCGAAAAGCGAGGGCAGGACCCGCAGCCGGGCCCCCGAGCTCACAATGACCCCCGCCCGGAACCGGCCCGGGTGATCCAGCAGGAGCTGCTGGGTGATGGCCCCGCCCATGCTCAGCCCGCAGGGAATCGGGGCCGGCGCCCCGATGGCCGCCATGAAATCGGCCACCGCCGCCGCATACGCCTCCACCTGCTGCCGGGCGCTGCCCGCGCTCTCCCCGTGGCCGGGCAGATCCAGGGCCACGGTGTTGGCCCGGTCCTTTAGCCCTTCCACCTGGGCGTCCCACAAAAGCCGGGACTCGCCCGCGCCGTGGATAAAGACGAGCGTCGAGCGCGCGGGATCGAGCGGCCAGCCGCCGCAGGCGAAGGCGATTTCGCCGCTGGTTCGCTTTTCCATTGCGCTGCTATAGAATTGAGGCGGTTGTCTGTCAAGCACCGGCCGCCGGTGGTTCATGCCGTCGCCCTACGAATCGCTTGCGTCGCCCGGCGGGCGTGAGGTATGAACCGGGCAGGCGGCCACGGAACCCGCACAACGAACGCAGTCACATGGGGCCTCGAAACTACATCTTCTTGAATTTCGCGATGGGCGGAGCCAATTTCCTGGCCAATCTGGCCGGAGTGGGCTTCGTGCAGGTCCTGAGCGCACGCGTGGAGCAGCCCCTGCCCGATAGTGTCTGGGTGGACCCGCTCGTGGCGTTCCTGGACATGGCCTTCAGCCCCTTCGCCTTCACCTTCATCATGGCCGCCACCCTGGTTTATGAAACTCCCATGCGCCGCTGCCTGCGCGCGCTCTTCGAGGCCCGACCGACCCCCGAGCGGCTGGCCCGGGCGGCGCGCCGCCGCCTGCTGAACGAACCCTTCATAACCGTGCTCCTCGATCTGTGCATGTGGGGGCTTGCGGCGCTCGTTTTCGCCCTGGCCTTCCATTGCGCCGGCGCCGGCCCCACGGTGGTCGTGCGCACCGTCTTCAACTGCCTGAGCATCGGTGCGATCGCGGTCACGGTCGCCTTTTTCCTGCAGGAGCATGTCCTGCGCCGTTACCTCGCGCCGATCTTCTTCCCGGCGGGCGGCCTGGCGGCGGTCCCCGGCGCCCGGCGCATCCGCATCGCCACCCGCCTGGCGGGGCTGCTCCTGGCAAGCAACCTCCTGCCGCTGGTCTCGATCCTGATGCTCTTTTTCCGCATCCGGAAATCACACCCGGACCCCCAGGCCGCCCTCGAGGTCATGGGCGCCTCCATTCTCACCTACACCCTGGTCTTCATCGCAACCGGCATCGTCCTCACCGTCGTCGTCAGCCGCAACCTGACCCTGCCCTTCGACCGGATCCTCGACGCCCTGCATGCCATCCGCGGCGGCCGCTTCGACCGCCGCATCCCCGTCACCACGAGCGATGAAATCGGCTTCACCGGGGACGCCATCAATGAAATGACCGAAGGGCTGAAGGAGCGCGAGCGGATGCGGACATCGCTGGAGCTCGCGATGGAGGTTCAGCAGAACCTCCTGCCCAAATCCACTCCGGACATCGCGGGGCTCGACATCGCCGGTGCGAGCATCTACTGCGAGGAGACCGGCGGTGATTATTACGATTACTTCGAGTGGCCCGACGCCGCCGCGGGGGTCTTCGGGGTGGCGGTGGCCGACGTGGCCGACCACGGGCTGCCCTCCGCCCTGCTCATGACCACCGCCCGGGCCTCCCTGCGCCAGCGGCTCTGCCGGCGGGACGACCTGGCCGCGGTCGTCAGCGACGTCAACCGGCAGCTGGTCCGGGATGTCGAGGAGAGCGGCCGCTTCGTGACCCTCTTCCTGGCCGACGTCGACCGGCCGGCGCTCTGCCTGCGCTGGGTCAACGCGGGCCACGACGCCGCCATGGTCTACGACCGCCGCAGGGACTGCTTTTACGAGCTTGGCCGCACCGGCCTGCCGATCGGGGTGTCCGGCTCCGGGGGCTACACGGTCAACGAGCGTCCCCTGGCGCCGGGTGAGATCCTGCTGATGGGCACCACCGACGGGATCTGGGAAGCCCCGAACGCCCAGCAGCGGATGTTCGGCAAGCCGCGCCTGCAGGCGATCGTGCGCCGTGAGGCCGCCTCATCGGCGCAGGCCATCATCGCCGCCGTCATCGCCGAGGTCGACAGCTTCGGGCACCCCCGGCCCAGGGCCGACGATCTCACCCTGGTCGTCATAAAGATCGAGGATGAGGCCGCTTGAAACGGGGGACCGCTGCCCGTTCCGGCGGCCGGTTGACTCTTCAGCCCGGATTCATTAGGGTTGCCCCCCGGACACTCATTCTGAAACCGTGGAGGGAATTATGGACAAACCGTTGGATCACTATTACAGCATTCGCCTGGCCGATGTGAAAAGCGCACTGGAGGGCAACAACTTCAAGGTTTTCCTGGCGGATGATTCGGCGGCCGCCCACCGCATCGTGACCGAGGAGATCCTTCCGGCATCCGCTGCCCGCAGCGTCGGGTGGGGCGGATCCCTCACAGCGGTCGGGACCGGCCTGTTTCAGGCCCTCCAGGGGCGCAAAGACCTCGAGATGATCGACACTCTCGACAAGCAGATCCCCGCCGCGGAGCAGATGGAGCGGCGCCGGCAGTCCATGCTGGTCGATCTCTTCATCACCGGCACCAACGCCATCACCGAGGAGGGCCAGCTGGTCAATCTCGACATGCTCGGCAACCGCGTCGCCGCCATCACCTTCGGTCCCCGGCACGTCATCGTGATCGCCGGCCGCAACAAGATCGTGCCGAGCGTGGACGAGGCCATGTTCCGCGTCAAAAACCTGGCCGCACCGGCCAACGCCATGCGGCTCGACAAAAAGACCCCTTGCGTCAAGACATCCTACTGCGAGGAGTGCAAAAGCCCCGACCGGATCTGCAACACCTGGACCATCACGGAGAAATCCTACCCCAAGGGACGGGTGAACGTCATCCTCATCAACCAGGACTTAGGTCTCTGATCGGGAGGCGGTATGAAGATTCTCGTGGCATTCGACGGCACCAGGGAGGCCAAGAAGGCGGCACAGGTCGCCGTGGCCCACGCCAAGGCATTCGAGGGCGGGATCGTGCTCGCCCACTCCATGGTCGGGGGGCCCGAGATCCCCCGCAAGGAGTTCGAGGACGCGGAGCGGGCCCTGAAGCACCAGGAAGTGCGCATCAAGGCCGAAGGCGTGGCCTGCGAGAGCGTTCTTTCGGTGCGCGGGATGGAGGCCGGCGAGGACTTGGTTCAGCTGGCCGAGGAGCGCACGGCGGATGAAATCGTCATCGGCATCCAGCGCAAGTCCAAGGTCGGGAAGCTTCTCTTCGGCTCGACCGCCCAATACGTCATCATGCGGGCGCCCTGCCCGGTGGTCACGGTTCAGTAGACGGAGCGCCGGCCGGCGGTTGACAGCGTCGGCCGGATCCAGTATGTTTCAAGTCGAATTCGTTCAGGGGTGGCTCGAACGAGCCTGAGAACATACCCTTTGAACCTGATCTGGATCGTGCCAGCGTAGGGAAACGAATTCGGTTTCAGAAGTCCGTGAGGTGGAATTCGAGGCCGTTTCCCTGCATACGGGAGACGGCCTTCTGTTTTTAGCGCCTCATGGCGCACCGTGCCGCTTTATCACGGAAAAGGTCCAGTTTGGTGGGAGTGGCTCCCGGCCTTCGCAGCCAGGCTGCTTCGGCGGAGCAGGCTCCAGCCACGAACAACATCGCGGTCCCGCCCCGGCGGGACTCCCACCATAAAGGGAGCCAACCTACTTGGAGGCATCCGGCATGAGCGCCCTGGCCACAGCCGCCGCAGGCAATCTGGCGGCGTTGCGGGAAAAACAGCCCCTGGTCCACAACATCACGAACCTGGTCGTCATGAACTACACCGCCAACGCGCTCCTCGCCATGGGCGCCTCCCCGGTCATGGCTCACGCGATCGACGAGGTGGAAGACATGGTGGGCATCGCCTCCGCCCTGGTGCTCAACATCGGCACCCTGACCGGGGAGTGGGTGGAATCGATGCTGAAGGCCGGGCGGAAGGCCGCTGAAATCGGCATCCCCGTCGTTCTAGACCCGGTCGGCTCCGGGGCCACCCCGCTCCGGACCCGCGCCGCCCGCCGCATCATCGCCGACGCCCGCCCCGCCGTGATCCGCGGCAACGCCTCCGAGATCCTCTCTCTGAAAGAGGAGGGATCCCGGACTCGGGGTGTCGACTCCCGGCACGGGGTGGACCAGGCGGCCGATACCGCCCGCGGCCTCGCCGCGGCGCTCGCCTGCACCCTTGCGATCACCGGCCCCGTGGACCTTGTCACCGACGGCAGGCGGGTGCTGCGCGTGGCCAACGGCCACCCCCTTATGGGCCGCGTGACCGGCACCGGCTGCACGGCCACGGTGGCCGTCGCGGCCTTTCTCGCCGTGGACCCCGACCCCGTGCGGGCGGCGGCGACGGCCCTCGCCTACTTCGGGCTGGCCGGGGAGACCGCCGCAAAAAAAGCTTCCGCGCCGGGCAGCTTCATGATCCAGCTGCTCGACGCCCTCTACACCATCACCCCGGAGCAGTTGGAGAAGGGGTGCAGGATTAGTAACGAGTAACGAGTAACGAGTGAAAAAGGGCCGGGATACCGCCGACCCGGGACTCGCTTTTGGAAGGTTTTGGTGTTTTCAATTATAGGCATTTTAGTCTCTTACCAATGAAATTGTGTGTGTTTTGTGTACAATATTTTTACACACCCCAGCAAAACCAGACTGGCATTGTGTTTACAAAGATTTAAATTCTGTCCAACTTTTTAACTTTTTTGGTTCCGGCTTGTCCGGGTTGGG
>JBFYWX010000373.1:0-5205 GCA_041310825.1 Desulfobacteraceae bacterium
GGAAATGCTCTGGAACCGGCCTTTTGGTGAAAAAAGCGCCGGGCCTGCTCTTAAAATGGGGTTTACAAATTCCGCCACCTACTCTATGGTGGGCGAGATCTTACTTAATTTATTGATTATAATTCAAACTTGGCGGATCACAAAGGAGTTTTTTTGACCACGCGCCGTTTCATGATCGTGGTGCCCCTGGCGCTCACGGTCATCCTGCTTCAATCCTACTTCTGGGTGCCGACCTACGACGAGCAGGCCCGCGGCAACCCCGGCCGTCTGGAGGAATACATCAACGCCTCGATCGGCGACGCCGGGATCCTGAACCCCATCCTCGCAGCCGACTCGGCCAGCTCCGAAATCACCAACCTGGTGTTCGAGGGGCTGATCGACCGCGACGAGAATCTGCGCTTCCGCGGCCGCGTGGCCGAATCCTGGTCGATCACGGAGGAGGCCTACTTCATCGTCAATGAGTCCGCCCGGGCCCCCGGAGCCGCCGGCGCCGACTCCGGCTCCATCCGGCGTCTGCTGGAGGAAGCACGCAGCACCGACGGGCCCTACTCTGCGGGGCTGAAACGGACGCTCGCTAACATCCGCGCCATTGAGATTCTGCCGGCCCGCCGCTACGAAGTCACCCGCCCGCGCACCGGCACGACCGAGCTGCTGCGCCTGCAGGTCGACGCCCCCGCCCGGATCAAGCTCTTCATGGCCGAGGTGGACATGGACCTCTTCATCCATCTCGCCGAGATCCTGGGGCCGGACTACTTCCAAGGCTTCCGGCCGGAGAGCCGCATCCGTCCCTCGCAGCCGATCGAGGGGGACGAGCTTGCCGCCCTGGCCGCCGCGATCCTGCCGGCAACCGAGCACAACCCCGTGATCGAATTCCGGCTGCGCCCCGGAGTCCGGTTCCACGACGGCCGGCCGGTTCGGGCCGGGGACGTCAAGTTCACCTACGAGGCCATCATGGATCCGCGCAACCTCTCCCCGCGGGTGGCCGACTACGAACCGGTCAAGCAGGTGGAGGTCATCGATCCGCTGGGGCTGCGCATCGTCTACAAGCGCCTCTACTCCCCGGCCATCGGCACCTGGGCCATGGGTATCCTGCCCGCGCATCTGCTGAGTGCCGAGGCCCTGCGCCGGGAGGCGGCGGCCTCCGGGCAGGACCCCGACGCCTTCACGATGCGGCAGAGCGCCTTCAACCGGCGGCCGGTCGGCTGCGGCCCCTTTGTTTTCCGGGAATGGAGATCCGACCAATTCATCTTCCTCGACCGGTTCGAAGACTACTGGGAGGGCCCGCCCAACTACAGGAGCTACGCCTACCGCATCATCCCGGATCTCCTCACCCAGGAGATGGAGTTCTACGCCGGAACGATCGACGCCTACGGCGTCCAGCCCCACCAGGCGGAGCGCCTTTCCCAGGACCTCCGCTTCCAGAGCTTCTCCGGCACCTCCTTCAGCTACGCCTATATCGGCTACAACCTGCGCCGGCCGCCGTTCGACGACCTTAGAGTACGGCGCGCGCTCACGATGGCGCTCGACGTGGAGAAGATCATCCGTTTCGTCCTCCACCAGCAGGGGGAGCGCACGACCGGTCCTTTCCTAAAGCAGACCGATTTCTACAACCCGGCCGTCACCCCCCTGCCTTACGACCCGGCCGGGGCCCTGGCCCTCCTCGCCGAAGCCGGCTGGCGGCCCGGCCCCGGGGGACGCTTGGAGAAGGAGGGCCGCAGCCTCCAGTTCACCCTGATCACCAACAGCGGCAACGACACCCGCAAGTCCATCCTGGCGATCGCCCAGGATGCCTGGAAGCAGATCGGCATCGATGTGCGCACCGACCTCGTGGAGTGGTCGGTCTTCATCAAAGAGCGCGTGAACAAACTCGACTTCGACGCCATTGTGCTGGGGTGGTCCATGGGCATCGACCCGGACCTATACCAGATCTGGCACTCGAGTCAGACCGGCCCCCACCAGCTGAACTTCGTGGGCTACCAAAATCCGCAGGCCGACGAGCTCATCATCCGGATCCGCCAGGAGTACAACCACGAGCGTCTGGTCGACTATTGCCACCGGCTGCACGCGATCATCGCTTACGACCAGCCCTACACTTTTCTGTATGTGCCGCGCTGGACCGCAATTTTGGACCGGCGAATCGTCATCCGCGATACCGACGAGGAGGGGGTGCACCGCTACCGGCCCATCACCCCTACCCCGACGGGCAACCACATGTTCCACTTCAACCGCTGGATCAAGCTGGCGCAAATGCCTGTGTTCAGTAATGAGTAACGGGTAACGAGTGAAAAGATGAAGTCAGAGTTCTGAGTCGGAGTCGGAGTGAAAGATAAATCACTGAACACCAAACACCAAAAGGGAAATGCCCTGCCCGCTGCGCCAATCAGGCAGCACGGTCTTAAAACGGAATTCTGCGGCGCTCGCGTATGCCGGTGTCCGGGGCATCGGTTTCGTCCGCGCCTGAAACTCGGGGCAACGGGCTCTATGATCGGACCAGTCTCGTTTTGTCAATCGTTCACGGGATGGGATCCGCCGTCTCGTCTCCTCTACCCGTCCGGGGATAGGTCCGATCCAAGAGCCCGTAGGCCCCTCAGACAGTCAGCCGCTCCCAAAACCGATGCCCCGGACACCGGCATCCTCCGGCTGGGGCTCCAAAAAAATATCTTTACGTTCGGGAATCTCAAGCGGTGGGGTGGGCCCGCGCCCATCGGGTGGCACTGTAACAGAGCATCAAAAAAAGACCGAATAGCACCGACTCGGAACTCGGACCTCATTAGAGGGTTCATTCCATGCTCGCTTTCATCGGACGCAGTTTGATTCAGAAGACGGTTACGCTCTTCTTTGTGTCGATCGTCTCCTTTGCGATCATCCATCTCGCCCCGGGGGAGCCGAGCCAGGTGGACCCCCTCAACCCCAAGTTCACCCCGGAAATGGTGGAGCGTTTCCGCGTAGCCTTCCACCTCGACAAGCCCCTGCCGATGCAGTATCTCCTCTTCTATCGCGACCTGCTCACGGGAAAGAGCGTCTCCTGGAAGGACAACCAGCCGGTCCTCGCGAAGATCGCCGAGCGGTTCTGGAACAGCCTGCCGCTCTTTATCGTCGGCACCCTGATCACCTGGACCATTTCCTTCCCGGTTGGGATCCGCTCCGCGGTTCACCGCGGGAAACTCTACGACCGCAGCGCCACCTTCATTGCCTACGTTCTGATTTCGATCCCGGGTTTTTTCTTCGCCTACGTCCTCATCATCCTGGTCGTGACTTATCTCCAGGTGCCGGTAATCGGCATGCAGACCTTCGGCCTGTGGGATGTCCCCTGGCTGCCCCGCACCATGGACCGCCTCTGGCATATGCTCTTGCCCTCCGTCCTGGGGGCGAGCGGGGGGATCGCCGTCCTCTCCCGCTATGTGCGCAGCCAGATGCTTGAGGTGGAGGGGCAGGACTACGTGCGCACGGCCCGGGCGAAGGGGCTGCCCTGGGAGATGGTCCACTACAAGCACGCGCTGCGCAACGCGCTCTTACCCTTCGTCACCATGTTCGGTCTGGTCCTGCCCGGGCTGATCGGCGGCTCGGTCATCATCGAATCGATCTTCTCCTGGCCGGGCATGGGCCGCATGGCCTACGAGGCCATCCTGGCCCGGGACTACCCGCTTATCCTGACCATCAACTTCATCGCGGCACTGCTGGTGCTGATCGGAACCTTCATCTCCGATCTGCTCTATGTCATCGTGGACCCGAGGATTCGCCTGTGAACGCCCCTGACCGACTGTTGCCAGCCGGCCTGGAAGAGCCCTCGGCCCCGCACCGCACCCGGTTCGAGGAGTTCTGGCGCCGCTTTCGTCGCAACCGCCTGGCCTTGGCCGGGTTGGCGGTCTTCGTCGCCTTTTTCGCCATCGCCCTCGCGGGGCTCTTCCTCACCGCCGGGGACCGGCCGGTGTTCGATCCGGCCCTGGTGCGCCTTCCTGAAAAACTGCGGCCGCCGCTCGCCGCCCCCCGTATAGAGGTGCTCACCCCGACCCAGGTTCCCCCGTTCGGGGTTTACCTGTTCGGCACCGACGATCTCGGCCGGGACGTCTTTGCGCGCATGCTCCAGGGGGCCTGGGTCTCGCTCACCGTGGGGTTCGTAGCCGTCGGTATCGCCGTCGTCATCGGGATCTTTCTGGGGGCGATCGCCGGCTACTACGGCCACCGGCCCATCCGGCTCGAACAGATGCTGATCGCCGTGACCCTGGCCGCCGGGGGCGCCCTCCTGGTCGCCGGCCGGCTTAAGGCGGGAGGGGGGCTGCTGGTGGCCGGACACCTGTACCTCTTCTTCGCGCTCTCGCCCTGGGGCTTCCGCCGCTGGAGCACGCCGCCCGGACCGGTGCGGCTTCTCCGCGCCCGCGTCATGCAGGTGGACACCCTGATCATGCGCTTTGTCGACATCATGCTCTGCTTCCCGAGCTTTTTTCTGATTCTCACGGTCGTGGCCCTGCTGCCGGCCAGCATGTACACCATCATGATCGTGATCGGGCTGACCAGCTGGGAGGGCACCACCCGTTTCGTGCGGGCGGAGTTCCTGACGCTCCGGGAGCTCGATTTCGTTGCGGCTGCCCGCGCGCTCGGCCTCGGGGATTTTCGCATCATCTTCCGGCACATCACCCCGAACGCCATCTCCCCGGTGCTGGTCTCGGCCACGATCGGCATCGCCTCGGCCATCCTGACCGAGGCCGGCCTGAGTTTTCTCGGCTTCGGGGTGCCACCGCCGCACGCCACCTGGGGCAACATCCTCTCCGACGGCAAGCGGTTCATCTTCGACGCCCCCTGGCTCACCTTCATCCCCGGGGTGGCGATCCTGCTCGTGGTGCTGGCCTTCAACCTCTTCGGCGAAGGGCTGCGCGACGTCTTGAACCCCCGGCTGCGGGAACGGAACTGACGGCACGGCGATGGACAACGACACCGGCAAGCTGCTCTGCGTGGAAAATCTGAGCGTCCACTTCCATGGGGAGGAGGAGATCGCCCGGGCGGTGGACGGGGTCAGCTTCGAGGTCCGCCGGCGGGAGAATGTCTGCCTCGTCGGCGAGTCGGGCTGCTGCAAGACCGTCTCGGCCCTGGCCGTCATGGGGCTCATCCCCTGCCCGCCCGGCCGGGTGACGGGGGAGCGGATCCTCTTCGCCGGCCAGGACCTCCTTCGGCTGGACGACGCCGCCATGGAGGCGGTCCGCGGCCGGA
>JBFYWX010000374.1:0-2583 GCA_041310825.1 Desulfobacteraceae bacterium
CCTTATTCCACCCCGACACCATTCCAATTCTCGCTGAAAGAAATATGTGGTATGAAACCAAAATCGACCGTAAGGGTCGCACTCACGGTTACCATTGCAACCGGACAGCCATCCGCCCGGCTTGCGGCGAGAATTTTGCGGGTTTGTGCCGCCCGCAGCCCACTTTGCCCCCCTTTAGCGTGAAAAGGACCGCAACCATGAAAAAGCCATCCGGCGCGAAGATGGGCAAGAAAGCGGCGGCGGCGCCCATGCCGCCGGGGTTGCAGCTTGCGGCAACGCAGACCGCGTTTCCGATCGTCGGCATTGGGGCCTCGGCCGGGGGGCTTGAGGCCCTGGAGCTCTTTTTGAAGCACGTGCCGGAAGATAGCGGCATGGCCTTTGTCATCGTCCAGCACCTGGACCCGACCCACAAGGGCCTCCTGGTGGAGCTGCTGCAGCGCGTAACCCGCATGCCGGTCATTCAGGTGCGGGACCGCCACAAGCTCGCGCCGAGCCATGTCTATGTGATCCCGCCCAATAAGGACTTGTCGATCCTGCACGGGCTGCTGCACCTGCTTGAACCGGCCGCCCCGCGGGGCTTGCGCCTGCCGATCGATTTTTTCTTCCGCTCGCTGGCCGATGACTGCCGGTCCCGGAGCATCGGGGTGATCCTGTCGGGGATGGGCTCCGACGGCACGCTGGGCCTGAGAGCCATCAAGGAGAAAGCCGGGGCGGCCTTCGTGCAGGCGCCGGCCTCGGCCAAGTTCGACGGTATGCCGCGAAGCGCCATCGACGCCGGCCTGGCCGACGTGGTCGCCCCGGCAGACGAGCTGCCGGGCAGGATCATGGCGTATCTGAGGCACGCCCCGCTTGTCGCCCAGGCCGATCCGCCCCGGGAGAGCAAGACCGAGAGCGCCCTGGAGAAGGTCTTTATCCTGCTCCGGACCCAGATCGGCCACGACTTTTCTTCCTACAAGAAGAGCACCATCCACCGCCGTGTCGAGCGGCGCATGGGGCTGCACCAGATCGACAAGATCGCGACGTATGTGCGGTTCCTGCGCGAAAACCCCCAGGAGACCGCGCTGCTCGCCAAGGAGCTTCTGATCGGCGTGACCGGTTTTTTCCGTGACCCGCCGGCCTGGGAGCAGTTGAAAGACGAGGTCATCCCGGCCCTGCTGGCGGCTCGCCCCCAAGGCGGGGTGCTGCGGGCCTGGACGCCCGGTTGTTCGACGGGGGAGGAGGCCTACTCGCTGGCGATGGTCTTCAGGGAGGCGCTCGAGCGGGTCAAGCCGGTCGGGAACTTTTCGCTGCAGGTCTTTGCCACCGACCTCGACCGCGACGCGATCGACCGGGCGCGCGCGGCCGTCTATCCGGCCAACATCGCCGCGGACATCCCCTCCGAGCGCCTGAGCCGCTTCTTCGTGCAGGACGGGCACGGCTACCGGGTGGGTAGTGAGATCCGCGAGACGGTGGTCTTTGCCGCCCAGAACCTGATCATGGACCCGCCCTTCACCCGGCTCGACCTCCTGATCTGCCGCAACCTGCTGATCTACCTGAACCAGGGGATGCAAAAGAAACTGATCCCCCTCTTTCATTACAGTTTGGAGCCCGGCGGCGTTCTGTTTCTGGGCAGCGCGGAGACCATCGGGGCCTTTACCCACCTGTTCGCCCCGCTGGACAAAAAAGCGCGGCTCTACCGGCGGCTCGACTCCGCCCTGGGGGCAGAGCCGGTCGAATTCCCCTCCGCCTTTATCCCCCGTCGCGCGGATGCCGCCGGCGCAAAGCCCCCGGCGCGGACTCCCGGCCCCAACCTCCAGGGGCTGGCGGATCAACTGCTGCTGCAGCGCTTCTCCCCGGCCGCGGTGCTGACCAACGACAAGGGCGATATCCTCTACATCAGCGGGCGCACCGGCAAATACCTGGAGCCGGCGGCGGGCAAGGCCAACTGGAACATCTTCGCCATGGCGCGCGAGGGGCTGCGCTACGGGCTGAACACCGCCTGGCAGAAGGCGCTGCGGCAAAAAACCGCGGCCGGCCTGAGGGGCGTGCAAGTGGGGACAGACGGCGGGGTGCAGGCCGTGGACATCACCGTTCAGCCGATCGACGAGCCGGCGGCCCTGCAGGGGATGGTGATGATCGTCTTTGCGGACGCGGCCACGCCGCCTGCAACCCGGGCTGCGGGCAACCCCCCGCGGGCCTCCGGCGGGAGCGACAGCCTGCCGGCGCTGGAGGGTGAACTCCGGCAGGCCCGCGAGGAGGTCCAGTCCACGCGCGAAGAGATGCAGACCTCCCAGGAAGAGTTCAAATCCGCCAACGAAGAGCTGCAGTCCAGCAACGAGGAGCTGCAGAGTACCAACGAGGAGCTGACCACCTCAAAGGAGGAGCTGCAGTCGTTAAACGAGGAGCTGCAGACGGTCAACAACGAACTGCAAGCCAAGGTGGACGAGCTCTCGCAGGCCAAAAACGACATGAAGAACCTGCTCAACAGCACCGACATCGCCACCCTGTTTTTGGACGACACGCTCGCCGTGCGCCGGTTCACCCCCCAGACCGCCAGCATCATCAAGCTGATCGCAGGCGACGCGGGCCGGCCGATCACGGACA
>JBFYWX010000382.1:0-5000 GCA_041310825.1 Desulfobacteraceae bacterium
CGGTTCACCATCCGACGGATCAGCATCCTGTGTTTGAGCATGGCATTCGTCGTCGCCCTTTCGGGTGCGGCCCCCTGCCAGCCTTGCGCGCAGTGGGCAGGAAAGATGGTCTCCGTGCAGGGCTCGGTGGAAGCGCTCGGGGCCGGCAGCTCCCGGTGGCAAGCGGTCAACCTGAACGACACCTTCTGCCCGGGGGAGACCATCCGGGTGGGTCCCAGGAGCCGGGCCGATCTGCTCCTGTCCAACCAATCCGTCCTGCGGCTTGACGAGCAAAGCGAGTTCACCCTGGAGAACGTCTCCCAGGAGCACGGCGCGAGGCTCAACATGCTCAAGGGGGCCGCGCACTTCTTCAGCCGCAAACCCCGCAGCCTGGAGGTTGAGACGCCCTTCACCATCGCCGGCGTGCGCGGGACCGAATTCGCGCTCCGCATCGAGGAACGAAGGACCCTGCTCACCGTCTACGAGGGGGTCGTATGCGCCGAGAACCCGCTGGGCGGCCTCATGCTCCAGAGCGGCCAGTCCGCGGAGGCCGAGGCCGGCAAGGCCCCCGCACTGCGGATCGTGGCCCGCCCGCGGGAGGCCGTTATGTGGGCGTTGCACTATCCCCCGGTGATCTATGCGCCCCCCGCGGCCGCACCCCCATCGGAAGAGGACGCGCGCCGGATCACCCGGCACGCCTCGCAGCTGCTGGCCGTAGGGCGGGTGGAAGAAGCGCTCGTCGCGATCGAGCGCGCGCTGAGGCGCGATCCCCGCGCGAGCGAGGCCCGCGCCCTGCAAGCCATCGTCTTCGTCGTCCAGAACCAGAAGGAAAAGGCTCTCGAGGCCGCCGCGCTGGCCGTCAGAGACGACCCCGACTCGGCCACGGCCCGCATCGCCCTCTCGTACGCCCAGCAGGCCGGCTTCGATTTGGAATCGGCCCGGAGCAGCCTGGAAACGGCCGTATCGCTCGACCCCGCGAATGCGTTGGCCTGGGCCCGGCTCGCCGAGCTGCACATGTCCTTCGGCCACCTGGACCGGGCGCTGGCAGCGGCCACGCGCGCCGCAGCTTTGGATCCAAGCCTCTCGCGCACCCAGACGGTACTGGGGTTCGCCCACCTCGCCCAGGTCCAGACCCAGCGGGCCCGCGAAGCCTTCGAACGGGCGATCGTCAACGACCAGGCGGACCCCCTGCCGCGGCTTGGAATGGGGCTGGCCATCATCCGCGAGGGCAGGTTGCGGGAAGGCGGCGAGCAGATCGAGATCGCCGCGAGCCTCGACCCGAACAACTCCCTCATCCGCAGCTACCTCGGCAAAACCTACTTCGAGGAGAAGCGCACCGGGCTGGACGAACGCGAGTACGCCATCGCCAAGGAGCTCGATCCCAACGACCCCACCCCGCACTTCTACGACGCCATCGCCAAGCAGACCACCAACCGTCCGGTGGAAGCCCTGAAGAACTACCAGAAGGCGATCGAGCTCAACGACCACCGCGCAGTGTACCGCTCTCGGCTGCAACTCGACTCCGACCTGGCCGCCCGCAGCGCCGCCCTGGCCCGGATTTACGGTGACCTCGGCTTCTGGCAGCGCGCCCTGGCAGAAGGCTACACCTCGCTCGGCACCGACCCGGCCAGCTTCTCCGCCCACCGCTTCCTGGCCGACAGCTACTCGGCGCTGCCTCGCCACGAGATTGCCCGGGTGAGCGAACTGCTGCAGTCGCAGCTGCTGCAGCCCCTCAATCTCACACCCATCCAGCCCGCGCTGGCGGAAAGCAATCTCTACCTCATAAGCTCGGGCGGCGCCGCAAGTCTATCCTTCAACGAGTTCAACCCGCTCTTCAACCGCAACCGGGCGGCCGTTCAGGCCGGCGCCCTTGCCGGTGAGAACCAGACCCGGGCGGGGGAGGGCATCGTCTCGGGCATCTACGACAAGGTTTCCCTGAGCGCAGGCTATACCCGCTTCGAAACCGACGGCTTCCGCCAAAACAACCACCAGGAAGACAACATTGCCAACCTCTTCGGCCAAATCCAGCTGGGATATAAAACCAGCCTTCAGGCCGAATACCGCCACCGCAAGGACGAGCGCGGGGACACGCAGCTGCGGTTCTTCGAAGAGGCGTTCCTGCCGCACCTGGACCAGGAGGATCGGGTCGATTCGATCCGAGTGGGCGCACGGCACGAGTTCACGCCCTCCTCGGTGGTGATTGGCAACTTCTCTCACCAGACAGCGGACCGCAGGCTTTCGGACCGCTTCTTCATCGGGCTGCCCGACCTGCCGCCTCTCGACGGCCATTTCGACCAGAACGTGGACGAAAGCGCCTACAGCGCCGAGCTCCAGCATATCTTCCGTTCGAAACTCCTGAACCTGGTGGGCGGCGGCGGCTATTTCCGCGTCGATGAGGACGCGCAGATTTCTCAAAAAATATATGGCTCATTTGCGGGACCTCCCCTCCTCGTTGATAGCTTCAAAGAGGAGATCCACAACGACATCGACCACTCCAACCTCTACCTCTATACCGGCTGGAACCCTTTCAACGGCTTGACTCTCACGATCGGGGCAAGCGGCGACTTCTTCAAACGCGACGAGAACAACCGCAACGACCGGGACATCGAGGAGAACCAGTTCAACCCCAAATTCGGGGTGGCCTGGAGCCCGCTTTCGGGCACCACCCTGCGCGGCGCTGTGTTCCGGACACTCAAGCGCACCCTCATCAACGACCAGACCCTGGAGCCGACCCAGGTGGCCGGTTTCAATCAGTTCTTCGACGACATCAACGCCACCAAGGCGTGGCGCTACGGGGTCGGTCTCGATCAAAAATTCACCCAGACCCTCTTCGGGGGCGTCGAGCTCTCCCGAAGGGATTTGGAGGTGCCGTATTTCAGCGCGCCGCCTCCGCCCGCCGCCCCCGTCTATGAACGCGGCAGCGTCGACTGGAAAGAGTACTTGGGCCGCGCCTATCTTTACTGGGCCCCCCACAAGTGGGTTGGACTGAGCGCGGAGTACCAGTACGAGGAATTCAAGCGCGACGAAGAGTTCCTGCTTTACCTAAAGGAGGTCAAAACCCACCGGCTGCCCCTGGGCCTCAACTTGTTTCATCCCTGCGGGCTAAGCCTTGCAATCAAAGCCACCTACATCCACCAGAGGGGGGATTTCGAGACCTTGGCCGGACCCCCCGGCGACACCGTATCGGGAGACGATCACTTCTGGCTGGTGGATGCCGCTTTGAACTACCGCCTGCCGAAACGCTACGGGTTCGTGACCATCGGCGTTCGAAACCTCTTCGACCAATCCTTCGAGTACTTTGACACCGACGCCGACAGCCCCATGTATCAGCCTGAGCGCGCGATGTACATGAAGGTGACCCTCGCCTTTCCTTGACAGGCCGGCGGCGAGGCTGCGAAAAAGCTCACAGCGGCCGGCCCCCGGCAGCGAGGACAGAGCCGGTCAGCGCCAGGGCAGGGAGCCCAAGCCCTGCGAGGCCATGCTGGTGGGCCCGAACCGAGCGCACACGGGAAACCTTTTCCGGCGAAATCTTTCAGACCGGTCCGGTGGCGAATCATGATCGGGGCCTACGGATACGCTCCGTGCCACTCTCTTTTCATGCACAGATATGGACACCACCAACTAGCCTGCCCGACGCCTATTTCAAAATGAAAGCCGCAACACCGCAGTTCGCCTGAAACGGACTGAGATCCGGTTTTTGACAATCCGGAGCTTCCTGTCGCTTACTTCCCTTGGATCTTTCCGAGCGCCTTCTCGAAGCAGCGGTTCAGCTCCAGGGTGCGGCTGACGGCCTCGTTGAGCAGGACCGCCACCTCCCCCCTTGACTCAGCCGCCGCCTTTTCGGCCCACTCGGAGTAGGTCTGGGCGTGATCCCGGTTGTGCCGGATCCAGTGCTCGAGGAGTTTCACCAGCTTCTCGTCGAAGGAGAGCTCGGCCGGTTGCTCCTCTTCATGGTGGTGGTGATGATGATGATGATGGGGATCGCCGTGGTCGTGGTCGTGGTTCATAGATGATGGCCCGAGGTTAAAGGTTGGGGGTATTAGGCTCACAAAGGAGACGAGGTTCAGCGCATTTCAAATTTTAGGCATTATAGGCACTAGGCATTTTAGGCATTCTCTATGTATAGATCGCGTTCACCGGCAGCGGCGGGTACTTCCACACATTCGGTTTGGACAGCACGTGTTGGTCGCCGACGGTCAGCCAGTTCAGGTCGGGCTTGATGTCCCGCAGCTTCCCGTCCTCCGGGGGCCTGGCCTGGGACGTCTGGGAGTAGGTGGCCTGGACGATGCAGACCCGCTCCTTGCCCTCGCGCGCCACCACGTAGTACTTCTTGATCTTGTGGAACGAGAGCTTGTGCTGGATGGCTAGCTGTTCCAGGTCGGGCTTGGTGAATTTCATCAGCACCAGCTTCGAGACCCCGCGCTCGCAGATGCGGATCAGGGCGCGCGAGGCGCTGCTGCTGGCATAGACGGTCGTGATGCCCGGCACCCGCCGCAGGTACTGGGCCGCCACGATGGCCGCCGTCCGCCGCCCGCCGGACATGACCGGCTGCCCGTAATACTCGAAGAGCTTGCGCTGGAGATCCTCGGCGGCCTTCTCGCCTTTTTCGTAAAGCTCCTTCGAAATATAACGCAGGCTGCGGGCGAGGTCCTCGGCGGCGTCGCTGATCGGCCAGTCGATACGCACGTGGCAGTGGGAGAGCAGGTAGCGGCTGTGCGAGGACCGGCTGGCGTCGCGCTGGATCAGCAGCGCGTAGTCCACCGGGAGGAGGACGCGGATGAAGTTGCGAAAGTGAATCGAGTCCAGATAGCGGTAGCTGCGGTCGAACTCCGAGAGCTGGGGAAAGCTCTTGGCGCGCAGCAGGTTGACTTTGGTGGTGCGGCTCTCATCGAAGAAGCGGATGTACTTCTTGTGTTCGGGCGGGACGGCGTCTTCGACGAAGATGACGAGAAAGGAGTTGTGCAGCTCGTATTCCTCGTCCGGGACCCGGCCGCGCGGTTTGAGCTCGCGCTTTTCGACGA
>JBFYWX010000387.1:0-23202 GCA_041310825.1 Desulfobacteraceae bacterium
TCGAGCTTGTAGGGCTCGTTGCGGTAGAGCGCCAGGGCCTCGTCCTTGGTCACCTCGCGCCGGCGGATGGGGAGCTTCGCCTGGACGATCTTGCGGATCTCCGCCTCGATGCGGGGAAAGTCCTCCTCGGAGACCGGCGCCATGTCGATGTCGTAGTAGAACCCGTCTTCGACCACCGGTCCGATGGTGAGCTTGGCGCTCGGGTAGAGCCGCAGGATGGCCTGGGCCATGACGTGCGCGGCGCTGTGGCGCATGATCTCGAGCGCCGCGGGATCCCGGGTGGTGACCAGCCGCACCGTCGCGTCGCGGTCGATGGGCGCATTCAGATCCACCACTCGGTGGTCCACCTCCATCGCGACACAACTGCGGGAAAGGCCCTCGGAGATGCCCCGGGCCAGGTCCAGGCCCGTCGGGGCGTGATCAAAACGCTTTATGTTCCCATCCGGAAGTGTTATGCTGATCATTTAAGAATTTCGCTTTCTGACGTTTGCGGACAAATTGGAAAAACACACCGATCCGGCCGGGGTCGCTCGTTCGTCCGCTCGCGTCCGGCAGGGGGGCCGTCGGCACCCGGGTCGCTGCACAACTGGTGATTCTCAAGAAAAAGGGCTTGCAGGTCAAGCAAAAAGATGCAACCGGAACAAATTCCCGACTACCAGGTCATCACGACGGAGGACCGGCTGGCCGAGCTGGCGGGTGAGCTGGAGCACGAAGAGGTCCTCGGGGTCGATCTCGAAGCCGATTCGATGTTTCATTTCCAGGAAAAGGTGTGCCTGGTCCAACTCGCCACCGCCCGCCGGCACGTCGTTCTCGACACCCTGGCCCTCCCGGACCTCTCCCCCCTCAAGCCGGTATTCCGCAACGCCCGCGTGCGCAAGATCTTCCACGGGGCCGACTACGATGTGCGCTCTCTTTTTCGGGATTTCGACATCCGCATCACCCACCTCTTCGACACCCAGCTCGCCTGCCGGTTTCTCGGCTACCGGGAGACGGGTCTGAATGCCGTGCTCCACACGCTGTTCTCCGTCAGCCTGGACAAGAAGTACCAGCGCAAGGACTGGTCCCGGCGGCCGCTTCCCCGGCAGATGCTGGACTATGCCGTCGCCGACGCACGCTACCTGCCGCCGCTGGCCGAACGCCTTACGGCGGCGCTTCAGGAAAAGGGCCGCACGGCCTGGGTGGACGAAGAGTGCCGGATCTTGAGCAAGGTGCGGCCGGGCACCGCGGACGGAAACCCCCTTTTTCTGAGCTGCAAGGGAGCCGGGCGGCTCGACCCGAAAAGCCTGGCGGTACTCGAGGAGCTCCTCCTCCTGCGTCGTCGGATCGCCCGCGAGAAGGACCGGCCCGTGTTCAAGGTGGTCAACGCCGAGAGCCTGCTCGCCCTGGCCCAGGCCAAACCGGCCGACCGCGCCGGCCTCGAAAAATCGGGGGCCTTGAGCCCGCTCCAGATTGAACGCTATGGGGAGGGGATCCTCGCCGCCGTCCAATCGGCGCTGCACCTGCCGCCCGGCCAGTGGCCGCGCTACCCGCGCCAACGATCGGCGTCGCCGTCCGTCTCCGCCGCGGCCTCCGAGCGGATCCAGACGCTGCGGCGCTGGCGCGAGGCCGCCGCCCGGCGCCTGGAGATCGAACCGGCGCTGGTCTGCAGCCGGGCGGCCATGATGGCCGTTGCCGTGCGCAGGCCGGCCCGACCCGAGGAACTGGCGGATGTGGCCGAACTGCGCAACTGGCAGCGCAAGGCCTTCGGCAAAGAGATCATCGCCGCCCTGCGGCGCTAGCACGAACACGGTCACGCCCAACCATGGTGAAACCCGCTCCACCAGAGACACTACCGGCAGGCACCCCGCGCGGAGAAACGGTCTCACGTTTCGCCGTGATGCGGCACGCCGAAACCGTATGGAACAGCGAAAAGCGCATTCAGGGCCAGCAGGACTCCCCACTCACCCCGCGCGGCCACCTGCAGGCGGACCGCTGGGGCGCCGCCCTTACCTCTTTCCGGTGGGACCGGATCCTGGCGAGCGACGCCGGCCGGAGCCTGGCAACGGTCGACCGGCTGAACGTCCACCTGCGCCTCCCGGTCCATCCGGACCCCCGGCTGCGCGAGCTCGACTGGGGGCATTGGACGGCCAAAACCATCGCTCAACTCCGGGCCGAGGAGGGTGAGCTCGTGGCCGTGCAGGAGCGGGCGGGGTGGGACTTCCAGCCGCCCGGGGGTGAATCGCGCCGCCACCAGCTCGAACGCTGCCAAGAGGCGCTGATGAGCGCCGCGGACACCTGGCCGGGAGAGACCATCCTCGTGGTCGCCCATGGCGGCATCATCCGCAGCCTGGTGCACGCGCTCTGCGGCCAGCCCATCGCCTGGACGGCCGGGACCGGCCGGCAGCCCTACCGGCTGCACTGGGTCTCCGTTGCGAACGGGGGCCTGACGCTGGAGGGGGCCGATGCGCTCGAACAGTTCTGATCGGATCCGGAGGCGCGGGTGATCGAGACTTCTCACACGGAGGTCCTGATGATCCATGACCTGAAGCCGGGGTTTTTCGACCTGCCTCTCGACCGCTACCGGCTGACTTTCGACGACGGTCTTTTCTCCCACTACTACTATTTTCCCCGGCTCGCTCCGCACCCCCACCCCCTGCAGTTCTTCATCACCACATCGCTCATCCGGGAGGCCCCGGCCCGGACCCGCTTCGAGGGTCGCCCGCGCGACCCCCGCACCACGGCCGACTATTCGCGCCGCGCGTTCATCGAGGGGTGCCGGGAGGACTTCATGACCACCGAGGAGCTCCGGTATCTCGCCGACCAGCCCCGGGTGCGGATCGGCGCCCACAGCCATTTCCATGACGTCACGCTCACCCCGGTCCACCCGAAGAAACCCCGGCCGGTGAGCGCCTGGCGGCAGGAGCGGTTTGCGCACGTGCCCGAGGCCCTGCGCCGCGGCCTGTCGATCCGCTCGCGGCTTGCCTTTGCGGGGTGCGAGTTCCGGGAGGGGCGCTTGACGGCGCGCTCCGAGACCGAGTGGCACGATTTCATCCGGCGCGACACCGATCTCTGCCTGGAGTGGTTCCACCGGCACCTCGGCCGAACCCCGCAGGCCTACTGCTTCCCGTTCAACGAATACTCCGCCCCCCTGCTCGCCATCCTGCGCTCCTACGGCTTCCGGGAGTTCTACGCCGGGTCGGCTCCGAAAGACCCGAGCCTGATCCCCCGCACGGACATCGAGACCCTTGGGCCCACTTCGGCATGAGTCGCCCTTGAGAGGGGCTGCTATGGGACGGCGGACCGGCCACGAACAGCCGACGGAGCGCGACGGATGAAGATCGTCTTCTACTGCCAGCACGTTCTCGGGATCGGCCATTTTTTCCGCAGTCTCGAAATCTGCCGGGCCTTGAACGCTCACGACGTCGTGCTGGTGTCGGGGGGGCCGCCGATCGACTTCGGCCTGCCGCCCCATGTCTCGGAAGTCCGCCTCCCGGAGCTCTCCATGGACGCGGAGTTCCGCGAGCTGCGGGCGCCGGGCGAGGGCGACATCGAAGCGCTCAAGCGGGAGCGCCGCGAGCAACTGCTCGCCCTGTTTCGACGCGAGGCCCCCGCGCTCTTCCTGGTCGAGCTCTACCCTTTCGGGCGCCGGGCCTTCCGCTTCGAGATCGACCCGGTGCTCGAGGCCATCGCCGGCGGCGACCTTTCCCCCTGCCGGGTCGCCTGCAGCGTGCGGGACATCCTGGTGGAAAAGCCGCGGGCGGCCGATCGCGAAGCCTGGGTGGTCGATGTGCTCAACCGGCACTTCGGGGCCGTCCTGGTCCACACCGACCCGCGGCTCGTGAGACTGGAGGAGACCTTCGAGCGACTCCCGGAGCTGCGCATCCCGGTCATCACCACCGGTTTCATCTCGCGCCGCCCGGCGCCGGGCGACCGCGCCCGGATCCGCGACCGGCGCGGGGTGGGGGAGGCCGAGGACCTGATCGTCGTCAGCGCCGGCGGGGGCAGCGTGGGCTTCCCGCTGATCGAGGCCGCCCTGCGCGCCGTCCCCCTGCTGCCCGGGGGCCGGCCGGCCCGGATGGCCGTCTTTACCGGACCCTTCATGCCCACGGAGGAGGTCGCCCGTCTCGTCCGCCTGGCCGGGGGGCCGGTGACGCTGCAGCGCTTCTCGAACGATTTTCCGGCCGAGCTCGCGGCGGCCGACCTCTCGGTCAGCATGGGGGGGTACAACACCACCATGAACATCCTCGCAGCCGAGGTGCCGGCGCTGGTCTGGCCCTTCGCCCAGAACCGGGAGCAGCGGCTGCGTGCCGGGCGCCTGGCACGGTTGGGCGCTCTCGAGATCATCGAAGCCGGGGACCTCGCGCCGGCACGGCTGGCCGCCGCCATGGGACGGATGCTCGAACGCCGGGAAAGGCCCCGGGTCGCGATCGACCTGAACGGGGCCGCCGCCACCGCCCGCTGGCTTGAATCCTGGCTTGCCACGGCCTAAAGCCGCACCACGCGAGAATCAACGACCACTCGCAAAGCGGGTGGCTTGTCTTTTCTGACCGTAGGCCGAAAAGACAACCGCAGGTTCGTGCGTTACGCGTTGCACGTGAAACCGCGTGCCTCGCACGCGGTTTAAAAACACGTAATCATTCCTGTTTACTGCCGCCGCCTGCTATGTTATCGGTTGAACTCCGGGCCGATGCCCCCCGGCACAAGCCGTCTTCCCCGGCGAACTCGCAGATGTGCTCCCGATGAACGAAGAACGCCTATTTTCCGACAGACCCGACCCGGCCTCCCGTGCCAACCGGCTGGTGGTACTGCCTTTCGCCACGTCCCTGCGGATCGCCTACCAAAGCATCAAGGTAAGGTTTTTTCGTTCGCTGATCACGACCCTGAGCCTGGCACTGGCCGTGTCGTTTCTGAGCTTCGTCGATGTGAGCAACGACATCGCCAACGGCATGCTCGCCTCCGGCGACCCCGAGCTGCGCCAGCGCCTCGTCCGCAACGGGTACGACCTCGGCCCGGAGGAAACCAATGTGGCCAGCTCGGCCAAGCAGCGCTGGATCATCATCCTCTCGCTCCTGGTATGCGTCGTCGGCATCGTGAACGCCCAGCTCATGGCCGTGACCGAACGCTTTCGGGAGATCGGAACGATGAAGTGCCTGGGCGCCCTCGACCGCTTCGTGCTGCGGCTGTTTTTGCTGGAGGCCGGCATGCAGGGGCTCGCTGGCGCCGCCGGCGGGGCGGTGGCCGGAACGCTCTTCGCCCTCGCCGCGGGCCTGGGGCGCTTCGGGCCGGCGGCCGTCCGGCAGGTCGGGGCGGGCGATCTCGGCCTTTCCCTCGCCTGGGCCACCGCCACCGGGGTCGGGTTGAGCCTGGCGGGGGTCTTGTACCCGGCCTGGGTGGCCGCGCGCATGCAGCCGGTGGAGGCCATGCGGGTGGAGCAATGAGACCTCCACGCCCCCGCTCTGGAGCAGCACATGCCTGAGACCAGCCATGTCGTCCGGGTATCCGGCGTCACCAAGAACTTCACGATCGGCAAGATCCAGGTTCACGCCCTGAAAGGCGTGGACCTCGAGATCGCCCGGGGCGAGTACCTTTCGATCATGGGCCCGTCGGGCTCGGGCAAGAGCACGCTCTTCAACATGATCGGCGGTCTGGACAAGCCCAGCTCCGGGAAGGTCTTCATCGACGAGGTCGACATCGCCCAACTGGACGCCTACGAGCTCGCCTGGTTGCGCTGCCGCAAGATCGGCTACATCTTTCAGACGTTCAACATCATCCAGGTCATGACCGCGCTTGAAAACGTCACCCTGCCCATGGTCTTCGCCGGGATGAACGGCGACGCCACCGTTAAAAAGGGCATGCGGCTGCTCGAGCAGGTCGGTTTGGCCGACCGCCACAGCCACAAACCCTTCGAGCTCTCCGGCGGCCAGCAGCAGCGGGTGGCGATCGCCCGGGCGCTGGCCAACGACCCGGCCATCATCCTGGCCGACGAGCCGACGGGCAACCTGGACCTGACCACCGGGGAGGAGATCATCGCGCTGCTGAAGCGGCTGAGCCATGAGCGCCGGGTCACGGTCATTTCCGCGACCCACGACATCAAGATGTTAAACGTCTCCGACCGCGTCGTCTGGATTCGGGACGGGCGGATCGACAAGATCGAACACCGTGACGAGCTGTCGATATCGATCGGCAAGATCCGGATTCGGGAGTGAGCAGGACGTGCGGCCGGGGAGCTTCCATGTGCGCGAGCGATCGGCGGCACTCGGCGCTGCCTTGCTCCTGTGCGTCCTGGCCGGCCTCACTCTGTCCGGCGGCACCGCGCAGGCCGCCGGCACGGAGGAAAGACAAGGCGAGATCCGGCAGCTGCTGGCCACCTTCGCCGCTCTCGGTGACCGCAGCACCGGGACCGCGGGCAACGCGGCCGCGGCCGGCGTCATCAAGGAGGCGCTCTCCGGGATGCACCTCGGGGAGGTCGCATCGCACCTCTTCGCGGTGCCCGTCATCCGCCACGGGGCGAGCACGCTCGATGTCCCGCCACGGGGGCTCACGCTGGCCATCCACCCCCTCGCCGGCAACGCCGTCACCCCCCAGTCCGTCCCCCCGCCGGGGCTCACCGGCCCCTTAATCTATGCCGCCGACGGCGATCTCGCGCGCCTGAACGGAAAGCCCATCGAGGGGGCGATCCTGCTCATGGAGTTCCATTCCGGCCGCAACTGGCTGCAGGCGGTCAACCTCGGGGCCAAAGCCTTGATCTACGTGGACCGCGGGGATGCGACCGGCATGGAGTTCGAGGAAAAGTTCGAGCTCTCACCCGTCCAGTTCCCCCGGTTCTGGATGCCGGCCGCAACGCTGCGCGAGGCCTTCGGCGACTTCGAGTCGGCGCCGGAGGGCCGGGTGGCCGAAGCGGTGCGCCTCCGCGCGGAGGCCGCCTGGGAAAATGTCGTCGCGGAGAACATCTACTGCCTCATTCCGGGAAAATCTCCCGAGCGCCGCAACGAACTTCTCCTGGTGGAGGGGTTTTACGACAGCAGCGCCCACGTCGCCGGGCGCTCCCCCGGGGCGGACGAGGCGCTCTCCGCCGCCACCCTGCTCGAGATCGCCCGGCACCTGAAGCAGAACCCGCCGGAGCGTTCGGTGTTGCTGGTGGCAACCTCCGGCCACGCGCAAGCCCTGGCGGGGTTGCGCGAGTTCGTGTGGAGCGCCTCCACCCGCTCCCGTGACCTGCGCGACGCCCGCACCGACCTGCGCCGCACGGTGGCACAAGCGCGCCAGACGATCCAGGTGCTGAAAACCACATCATTTGATGCCGCCCCGTCCGCCTCCGCCGCTGCGCCCGCCGAGGAAGCGGAGCAGGCCGAGGACTCGGCGGCGCTGCTCAAGAGCGCCCTCGAGGAACGCCTGAAGACCGAAGCCGACGTTGTCTCCCGCCGGCTGATGCAGCTCAGGCTGCAGGACGTGGGCGGGGACCCCGAGCTCCTCCGCCGCCTGAGCGCCGAGCGCCGGCAGCTGCGCCGGCTGATGTGGCGCAGCGATCACCGCGAGCTGAGCGCGGAAGATGCCCGGGTGCTCGCGGGTGTCGCGGCCCGGGCCCGCCACGACCAGGCGGCGCTCCTCAACGATGCCCGCCGGCAACTGCGACTGGTGGAGAGCGCCGCCGCGCTGCGGAGCGCTCTTCAGGACGTTGAGATCGTCGCCGCGGTCTCACTGCATCTGTCGAGCCACGGGGACGGCGTCGGGGCCTTCAACTACGGGTGGCTCTATCCCCTCCGGCCGCGCATCAACCGCACCCCGGCCTACAGCCGGCTCGACGACGTCCTTAAAGAAGGAGCGGCCGCCATCGAGGGACCTCTGGGGGCCGAGGGCCTGTTCCAGGACACCCTGCGGCCCAGCCGGATGCGCCCCTGGCAGGCGCACTTTCTCGACCGTCCGGCACTGGGGGGGGAGGTGACGGCCCTCGCCGGCCTGCACGGCATCACCCTGGCCACCACCGGGGATGCCCGGGCCGCCTGGGGCAGCCCGCACGACCGGCTCGACCGGGTCGACCTCGCGTTTGCCGAGCGTCAGGCCGCACTCGTCTGCGGACTCATCGGCCACCTCGGCCGCGCCCCCCGGCTGCGCGAGGCCGAGGCCCCGCGCAACGGGTTCTCCACCGTCAACGGGCGCGCCAAGTTTCTGCGGCACGGCGAGCTCTTCGCCGACAAGCCGGCCCCCGGCACCGTGCTACTCTGCTACCAGGGGCCTTCGCGCTTCCACGTCATAGCCGACCAGCGGGGGCGATTTACCCTCAAAGGGGTGGTCGACCGCAGCCACAGCATCCACAAGGTCGTGCTGGAGGCCTACCGGTTCGACCCCGAAACCGGTGCCGCGGTGTGGGTCATCGACAAAAAACTGACCGGCAAGGACGCCTACCGCGTGAAGATGAACCGCCGGTTCATGGAAACCGACCTGGTCATGTTTGCCGGGACCGGGATGACCCTCTTCAACCTGCTCGAACCGCGGACCTTCCGCTTCCTGACCAAGGCGGACGTGATCGACGGCCGTCGCCTGGCCGACCCGGCACGCTGGTTCATGAGCCGACTCGACACCTGGTCCTCGATGATCACCACGGTGTTCCTGGAGCCCGGGACCCCGCTCAAACTCACCCTGACCGACACGGTGCTGCGGCGCAAGCTCGTCCTCATCAACGCCACGGCGGAGAACCCGACCGGCGAGGGGTTCGCGATCGAGGATGTCCCCCAGCTCTCCCGTACCGAGCTGCGCGTGGCCCAGGACATGTGGCACCTCCTCGGGCCGCGCATCGCCAACCTCGAGGCGCGCGGCATCTACAACGAGCATATCCGCCGCCTCCAGGCAGAGGGTATCTCCGCCCTCGAGGCGGCGGCCGCTGCTTGGACCGCCCACCGCTACGACCGTTTTCTCGAAGCCGCGACCAACTCCTGGGCCCTGGCGACGCGGGTGTACCACGAGGTGGACCAAACCCAGCGGGACGTCCTCTACGGAGTCCTCTTCTACATCGCCCTTTTCGTGCCGTTTGCCTTCTGCCTGGAGCGGCTGCTCTTCGCCTATGCGAACATCTACCGGCGCATCATCGCCTTCGGTCTGATCTTGGCCGCCCTCATCGCGCTGATCTACAACGTCCACCCGGCCTTCCAACTGGCCTACAGCCCACTGGTCGTGATTCTCGCGTTCCTGATCATGGGGCTCTCTTTGGTCGTGACCCTCATCGTGTTCTTCCGCTTCGAGCAGGAGATTGCCGGACTTCAGGCACGGGCGCGGACCTTTCAGTCCGTGGACATGGGGCGCTGGAAGGCTTTCGCGGCCGCCTTTCTGCTCGGGGTGAGCAACCTCCGGCGCCGGCGCCTGCGCACCGCCCTCACCTGCGTCACACTCGTGATCCTGACCTTCACCATCATGAGCTTCACCTCGGTCAAATCCCTGCGGCGCCAGGCGCGCATCCTCTTCGAGCCCACCGCACCCTACCAGGGGTTTCTGCTCAAGAACGCCAACTGGGCCGACCTGCCCGCCGAGGCCTTGGGGGTGGTCCGGGCCACCTTCAGCGGCACGGGCACCGTCGTGCCGCGCGCTTGGCTGGAGGGAGCGGACCGCACCCGCCCGGCCCTCAGCCCGCTGCGCGCCAACGGCCGTGTCACCGAAGCCCAGGGCGTGATGGGCCTCTGCGCGGAAGAGGTCCGCCTGTGGGACATCGAGACCCTCCTGGCGGGAGGCCGCTGGTTCGCCGCAGCGGAGCGCCGGGCCCTGCTGCTGCCCGACCGACTGGCCATCCTGCTCGGGATCGACCCGCAGCGGCCGGAGGGCAGCGAGGTCTTGCTTTGGGGCATGCGCTTCGAAGTCGCCGGCGTCTTCTCGGCCCGCAAGCTTCAGGAGCGCCTTGACTTGAGCGGGGAGCCCCTGACACCGGTTACTTTCCCCCGCGAGGTTGCGACCGAAATGACGGAGGAGGAGGTCGAGTCCCTGGAGTCGGGCGATGACGTGCGCGAGTTCCAGAGCCGCTACCAGCAGACCGCCGCCGAGCTGACCGTGATCCTCCCCTATGCGACCCTGATCTCCGCCGGCGGCCGGCTCAAGGCCGTCGCCGTGCGCACCGACGCCCCGGAGGAGGCCCAGGTGACGGCCGAACACCTGGTGGACCGCTTCGGCCTGTCCTTGTTCAGCGGGGAGCCGGAGGGGACCTTTCTCTACCATGCCAGCGACGCCATGAGCTTCAGCGGGGTCCCGAACATCATCATCCCCCTGGGCATCTCGGTCTTCATCGTGCTCAACACCATGATCGGCAGCGTCTACGAGCGCAAGCGGGAGATCGCCGTCTACACCTCGGTGGGGCTCGCGCCCTCCCACGTGTCGTTTCTGTTCATCGCCGAGGCCCTGGCCTTTGCCGTGCTGAGCGTCGTTTTCGGCTACCTGGTCGCCCAGACGACGGCCAAAATTTTCGCCGGGACCGCGCTGTGGACCGGCATCACGGTGAACTACTCATCGCTCGCCGGCGTGGCCGCCATGCTACTGGTGATTGCGGTGGTGCTCGTGTCGGTCATCTACCCGTCCCGCGTGGCGGGTGAAATCGCCATTCCCGACGTGAACCGTTCCTGGACCCTGCCCCCGGCGCGGGCCAATACGATCGAGGTGAGCCTGCCTTTTCTGATGACCTACCGCGAGCATCTGAGTGTCGGCGGCTACCTGGTCCATTTTTTCGACGGGCACAAGGATGTGTCGCACGGCCGGTTTTCCACCTCGGACCTCGTGCTGGAGTTCTCCTGCGAGACGGCCCCGCACCTCTCGGCGGCGAATGCGGACTGCCCGGAGCAGGCGTGCGAGCTGCCCGATTGCCTGCACCTCACCTCCCACGTCTGGCTGGCCCCGTTCGATTTCGGGATCATGCAGCGCGCCGAGTTCAAGTTCAGGCCCTCGGCCGATCAGCCGGGCTTTCTCGAAATCCATGTCCATCTCATCCGTGAGTCGGGCGAATCCAACGTCTGGCACCGGATCAACAAAGGCTTCCTGCACGACATCCGGCGCCAGCTCTTGATCTGGCGCTCCCTGGACGACGACGCCAAGAAGACCTGCGAGGAGCGGCTGGATGAGTACCGGCAGCACGCCGCCGCGCCCGCAACCGACAGGGGGCCGGCATGACGCGGCCATCCACCCGCCGGGGCACCGTCCCCCCCGCGCCCGGCACACCGCCCCCTTCCGCGGGCGAGGGCGAGCGGGTCCGGCTGCGGGCGCTGGTCCTCGGCATCCTGCTCGCGCTTGCGATCTGCCTGATCACCCCCTTCAACAACGCCTACCGGCAGGGCACGCCGCTCGGCGGCGGCTATTTCCCGCTGGCCCCATTCTACGCCCTGGTGTGGATGATGATCGTAACGGCGACGGCCCGGGCCATCTTCAAGCGGCACCGGCTGATCACCGGGCGCGAGATGCTCGTCACCTGGGCCTTCATGGTGCTTCTCTCCGGGATCGCCTGGACGGGGCTGGCCCGCACCTTCTTCTTCAACCTGACCGTCCCTTTCTACTTCGCGACGGTGGAAAACCGCTGGAGCGAACTGCTCCACCCCCTGCTGCCGGCCGGGTGGTTCCCCCAGCGAATGGAGGCCGTCGAAGGCTTCTACAACGGGCTTGCCGGCGGCCGCCAGATGGAGTGGGGCGAGGTGCTGCAGCGCATCCCCTGGGAGGCATGGATCGGCCCGCTGCTCGGCTGGACCGGCTTCATTCTGCTGTGCTATGGGGTCATGCTCTGCGTCGTGAGCCTTTTGAGCCGCCAGCCGCTTTACAATGAGCGCATGAATTTCCCGCTGCTGCGCTTGCCGATCATGATGCAGGAAAGTCTCGACGAGGGCCGGACGGCGGCGTTTTTCACCAACCGCTTCCTCCTGGCCGGCCTCCTGATCCCGGTCGCCCTGCACCTGCTGAACGGGCTGAGCTTCTACAACCCCTCCGTGCCCTCGATTCCGACCATGGTGTTGGCGGGCGGTTATTTTCCCAAAGTCGGTCTGTTCTCGGGCTTCACCAAGCTCAAGATCTACATCTACCCGGCGTTCATCGGCTTTGCCTTCCTGACCTCGGCCCAGGTCTCCTTCTCGTTCTGGTTTTTCTTCATCGCCGGCGCGCTCCTCGTGGGTCTGCTCAGCGTGCTGGGGGTGAACATTCCCGCCGCCGCCCTGGGGGTGACCTTCGGCCCGACCCTCTCCCGCCCCGAGGAGACCCAGATGATCGGGGCCACCCTCGTCTTTTTCGTTTTCCTCGCCTGGCTCGCGCGCTTCCATTTTCTCGACACGATTCTTAAAGCGTTCGGCCGCCGGAAGGACGAAGACCCGGCGGCCGAATGGCTTCCGACCCCGGTTGCCTTCTGGGGCTTTGTGGCCGGCAGCCTGGGGATCGTCGGCTGGTGCGTCGGCTTCGGCATCCCCGTGACGGCGGCGGTGGTCGTGGTGGTTTTCTTCTTCATCTTCATGCTGGTCGCCACCCGCGTCATCTGCCAGGGCGGGATCACCTACTTCACGCTCTCCTCGGCGCCGCTGGACGGCGTCATCACGCTCTTCGGGTCGAAGTTTTTGACCCAGACGGGGGTGGTGATGGCGGCGGTCCTGCAAAAGATGCTCTTTGTCGACCTGCGCGAATCGCTGATGCCCTCGCTGCTCCACGCGCGCAAGATCACCGACGGCGTCCGCACCAACCGCTGGGTGTGCGCCGGGATCGCGCTGGCCCTGGCCGCCGGGGTGGCGGTCTCCTTCATCGCCATGCTCTCGGTGAGCTACAAGTTCGGCGCGCGCGAGCTGCACACCGAATGGGCCACCCGCACGACCCTCGCGGTCTACGAAAGCGCCCTGCAACTGGTCGAATCCCCGGCGGCGGTCAGCCGTTGGGTGCTAATCTTCGCCACCGCCGGGGCCGTGGTGATGCTCATCCTCGTCATCTGCTACCATCGCTTCATCTGGTGGCCGATCCACCCGATCGGTTATCTGGCCGCCTACAGCTCGGCCATGTGGATTCTCTGGTTCAGCTTCTTTCTCGGCTGGGTCTGCAACGCACTCTGCCTGCGCTACGGCGGGGTCACCCTGTTCAAGAAGGTGCGCTATTTCTTCGTCGGCCTGATCATCGGGGATTTTTTCATGGCCGGCTCCTGGGCCATATACGGACTGTTCAGCTACGCAAGCTATCTCGTTCTGCCGGACTGAGCCCCCATGCGCGAGGACAAGGAACTTCAGGAATACCGGGACCTGCTGAAGGCGCCCACCCAGTTCGAGGAAGGCTTCGACTGGAAGACGATCGTCGGGGCGATCTTCATCGGATTTCTGATGATGCCCGGCAGCATGTACCTGCAGTTGGTGATCGGCACCGGCATCGGACCGGCCGCCCGCTGGGTGACCATCATCCTGTTTGCCGAGCTGGCCAAGCGCTCCTACAGCGACCTGAAGCAGCAGGAGATCTTCCTGCTCTACTACATGGCCGGCGCGGCGCTGCACACCCCGTTCCAGGGGCTGCTCTGGAGCCAGTACCTGGTCCAGTCCGATGCGGCGCGGATGCTGGGCCTGACCGAGTACATCCCGGCCTGGGTGGCGCCGGCGCCGGAATCGGCCGCCCTGCTGGAGCGGACCTTTTTCCATTCGGACTGGCTGATCCCGATCCTGCTCCTGATCGGCACTCAGATCATCACCCGCATCGACCAGTTCGGGTTGGGCTATGCCCTTTACCGCATCACCTCCGATGTGGAAAAACTGCCCTTCCCCATGGCGCCGGTGGCGGCTCTCGGGACCATGGCGCTGGCCGAATCGACCGAGGAGCGCGAGACGGGGTGGAAATGGCGGGTGTTTTCCATCGGCGCGGTGATCGGGCTTGGGTTCGGGGCGGTTTACGTCCTGCTGCCGGCCGTCTCGGCCCTGTTTTTGATGGAGCCGATCCGCTTGATCCCGATCCCGTGGGTCGACCTGACGGTGCACACCGAGGCGTGGCTGCCGGCGGTCGCCACCGGGATCCAGTTCGACCTGGGGCTGGTGTTCGTCGGCATGGTGCTGCCCTTCTGGGCCGTGATCGGGGGGCTGGGCGGGCTGATCATCACCATCGTCGCCAACCCCTTCCTCTACCAGGCCGGAATCCTGAGCCGCTGGCATCCGGGGATGCGCACGGTGGAGACGGTTTTCGCCAACAACTTCGATTTCTACCTGAGCTTCGGCATCGGCCTGGGGCTCGCCATCGCGGTCATCGGCATCTGGCACGTGGCGCGTTCCTTTCACCGCAGCGCGGCCGGCAGCCGCGGCAGCTGGCACGACCTGTTCCGGCCGCCGCCGGGCCGTGGGGACTTCAACTTCTGGATCTCGATCGGGATCTACGTCTGCTCGACCATCGCCTATGTGCTGCTCTGCGTCTGGCTCGTCCCGAATTTCCCGGTGGTCTTCTTCCTGCTCTACGGCTTCGTCTACACCCCGGTGATCTCCTACATCACCGCGCGGATGGAGGGCATCGCCGGGCAGTTCGTCAGCCTGCCGCTGGTGCGGGAAGCGAGCTTCATCGCCGGGGCGAAGTACTTCGGCTACCAGGGGATCGAGATCTGGTACGCCCCCATCCCCATCCACAACTACGGCAGCGCCACCGTGGGGTTCCGCGAAATCGAGCTGACGGGGACCAGCATCCGCGGCATCATCAAGTCCGAGATCGTCGTCTTCCCGGTGGTGATGATTGCGAGCCTGCTCTTTTCCCAGTTCATCTGGCGTCTGGCTCCTATCCCCTCCAACGCCTACCCCTTCGCCCAGGAGCTCTGGCACCTCCAGGCCCTGAACACGCTCCTCATGCAGACCTCCACCCTCGAGGGCAACTCCCTCTTCTTCCAGGCGCTGAGCTGGGTCTACGTCGGCGCCGGGACCCTGTTGGGCGTCGTCACCTACATGATCCTCAGCCTCTTCGGGCTTCCGATCATGCTGGTCTACGGCATGGTACGGGGGCTGGGGCAGAGCACCCCTCACGGCCTCATCCTCGAGGTGGTCGGGGCCCTGCTCGGCCGCTTTTTTTTCCTTAAGCGCTACGGCACCATGTGGCGGCAGTACGCACCGGTGCTGCTGGCGGGGTTTTCCTGCGGGATGGGGCTGACCGGCATGTTTGCGATGGGGGTCACGTTGATTCTGAAGTCGCTCTCGCGGCTGCCCTACTGAAGGGCCTGACCGCCGGAGAACCGATAGCCGAGCGATGGAGCGCATGCGCCGGGGGACAACCCAACGATGAGGTCAACCGAAACGACACCGGCGGGCCGCGTCGGGTGGAAGGAGCTTGCGTGGAACGGCCTCGGCCTGGTGGTCCCCCCGGACTGGGAGCCGGGGCGTATCGGCGCGCGCCACCTGCTGCTCGAATCCGAATCGGGCCCGGCCATGGAGATCAAGTGGGGCCCGGTGCGGGGGCCGTTCTCCCATCACCGCCACTTGCGACACCTGCGCTCGCTCAGCACCGCCGCGGGCGCCACGGTCCGGGGTTGCCCGCTGCCCGCCGCGTGGGAACCGGCGCTGGACCGTTTTGAATCGAAGGGATTCTGCTGGGAGGCTGGCCGCGTTGCGGCCAGTGGGGCCATTGTCTACTGCCCCCGCAGCCGCACGGCCGCCCTGATCCAGTTTTTCCACGCCCCGGCCGCCGGCCAAGCGGCGGCCGTACTCGACCGCCTGCACTTTCAGAACGAGACGCCGGGCACGCGCTGGGCCGTGTTCGACATCCACGCGGAGCTGCCGAGAGGATTCGCGCTGGCCCATCACCGCTTCGAGCCGGGACGGTTCACGCTGGTCTTCGCGGCCGGCCGCTGCCGGGTCGAACTTTACCGATGGGCCCCGGCCGCCGTGCTGCTCACCGGCCGCGACCTCGAGGGCTTTGCGCGCAGCGTGGCGGGCTGGGGTTCGCTGCGGTTTGCGCCCGGGGGGGGCGAAGCTCCGGTCGCGGTCGATGGACAGAGCTCCGAACCCGCGGGGCTTATCGAACGGCTCGCCGCGCCATGGGGGCGGCGCACGGTCTGCCGGGCGCGTCTGTGGCACGTCGCGGCCCGCAACCGCATCCTCGGCATCCGCATGCAAGACCGGGGCGTTGTCGCTGCGGGCCTTTGGGAGCAGGTGGTCAACGCCTATGGGTTGGTTTCCGTCCAAACGCAGGCCGGCGTTCATCCGCCGCGATGAGGCGCTCGGCTGCACGCCGGTCAAGAACCGGCACGTGCGGGAATCCCGGTCGGAGAGCGGGGAGGCGGTGCTGCACTACCCGGTCTCCGCGCCGCCCTGGGCGGCGCGGATCGCCCGCTGGATCGGAAGGGACCCCGGCCCCCCGCGGGTTGTCCGGCTGCATCTGGACGCTCTGGGATCGGCCGTATGGGACATGATCGACGGCCGCCGCCCATTGCGGGAGATCGCCGCGGCCTTCGCCGCCGCCCATCAGCTGGAGCCGCGGGAGGCGCAGACGGCCGTGGCGCATTTCATGCGCCAACTCGGCCGGCGCGGGCTGATCGGGCTGCGCTGAGGTGCGAACGAGGACGGTCCCGGAGCCCTCACACGGTACGCAAGGCCTCGTCCAGGGTGGGGACGATCGGCAGGAAGGCATCGAAGCCGGCGATCTCGAACACTTCCTTCACGTAGTCCTGCATGGCGCAGAGCAGGATCTTGCCCTCCTCCCGCTTCAGGGCCTTGGTGGCCTTCAGGATGACCCTCAGGCCGGCGCTGGAGATGTAGTCCAACTCCTTGAAGTCGATGATCACATGCTTGGCGCCGTGGGTGATCGCCTCGAACAGGCGCTGCTCGAAGGCCAGGGAGGTGTTGGAATCCAGCCGCCCCCGGAGCTTGAACGTGTGGGCGCCGGGTTGCTTCTCTTCGGTGATATCCATACCGATCCTCCTTACAAAAGGCCCCCGCTGCCGGGGGGCCGGATCGTTTCGAGTTTTTTTTTCAACGTGAGGATATTCTTCTCGCCCTCGCGGCGGTAGCAGACCTCGTCCATGAGGTTTTTGATGAGGTAGATCCCCAGCCCGCCCACCCGGCAGTCGTCGACCGCCTCGGGCAGCGGCGGGGTCTGGCGCACGGTCGGGTTGAAGGCCACGCCGTCGTCCACGATGACCACGCTCAGCACCTCGTCCTCCGCACTGAGGCTCACCTCGATCCGATGCTCGTTGCCGTCGTTGAACCCGTAGGAGATGATGTTGGTGAACAGCTCGTCCAGGGCAAGGTTGATCTCGAAGAGGCACCGCTTGGAGAGATTGAGCGCGTGGCCGACAGATTCGATCTGCCGGCCCAGGGACTGGAGCTCGGAAAAATCGTTCTTGAGCGAAAAGGAAAATGTCTTCGGCGGCTGTCCCATACCCCTCTAACCGGTCCGCGGCGCACCTAACCGGCTGCTGAAAAACGGCGCCGCACGCCTTGGCTACCCATCTGATGCTCGTTTTTCAACAACCTGCTAAAGAAGGCTCACTCCCAACCGGGGGAGGCTCTGGCCGCAGTCCCCCCCCAACTCCCCCAGAAACCGGGCTTCCCAAGCGACGACCGCCTCCACGACGGCCCTGAAGATCCGGGGCATCTGGTCCGGAAACTGCTGGACGGCCTTAGCAAATTTTTCGCGCTTGAGAACCAGGCAGACGATCTCGCCCACCGCTCTCAACGAGTAGAGCCGCCGGGCATCCCCCAGCAGCGTCAACCCGCCGATGAAATCCCCCGCACCGATCTCACGGACATCGCGCACCGAGCCATGGTCGTTGCGCTCAAGGCACCCCCGCCCCGCCACGACGCAATAGGCCTGGTCGTCCTCCTCTCCCTGCCGGAAGAGGTACTCCCCGTCGTTCAGTTTTTCCCGGATGCCAAGATAGGCGAAAACCTTGAGCGATTCAAGGGGCAGGCCGGAAAAAAAGTATGTCTGCCGCAGCAGATCCAGGTTCTCGGTGAATTCGCAGGCGGCACCCGGGCTAATTTCTCCCGATGAGCTCATACAAGGCTCCTTTCCGGTCGATCAGCTCGCTGTAGCTGCCCGACTCGATGATTTTACCGGCCTTCATGACGGCGATTTTGTCGAAGTTCCGGATGATGTCCAGCCGGTGCACCACCGCGACGAGGGTACTCCGGCGCTTCCAGCGGGTTTCGAGCAGGTTCTGGATCCGCGTCTGCGAGCGATTGTCCAGGGCCGAAGTGGCCTCGTCCATGATGAGCAGCCGCGGCGCTTTCAGGAAGGCCCGCGCAATGGCCAGTTTTTGGCGCTGCCCGCCGGAGAGCTTCTCTCCCTGGGAGCCGATGTTGTACTTCATACCGATGTCGACGATGGTTTCCAGAAGGTCCCGCTCGATCAAGAGCTGGATGATGTTCTGGGTGATGAGGTCCTGGGTCTGGCTGCTGGACGTCTTGATGTTGCCGAAAACGATGTTGTTCAGGATGGTCTGGGAATGGATGAACTCGCTGGCGGAGTAGAAGGTGAACGCCTCCGGCATGTCCCTGGACACCTCCTCCCGGAAGCGGGCTCGCTTTTCGAGCAGGACCTTCTGAACATCCGGCCCCATGCCCGCCATCTTGTGGACGCCCGGCGTAAACCGCAAGGCCAAGTCCAACAGGCTGCGCGAATCCGCCGGCGACAGCTCCCGGCCCTTTTGGCGCCGCAGCTTCTCCAGGACCGACTTGTAGCGCGGCAGGTCTTCGGCCGATATCGGGCTTTGCTCGAAAAACACGGCGTTCGGTGTCAGGTTCCCGAGAATGTCGACCGTCTGGCGCGCGAGGTGGGTTCCAATGTCGAGCAGCGTCCGCCGCAGCCCTTCTTTGTTCAGAAATTGAATGAAGTAGTCGTTGTGCGCAATGCGGGCGGGGGTGAACTCGTCCCGGTTCGCAGCGCCGAAAATCAGGTTGTCGGCGACGCTGGAATAGGCCAGGTACTCGTTCTCGTCGAAAAACTCCACCGCATCGCGGAACTTCTCCCCGTAGCGGTCTTGAAACTTGCGCCGGATACGGATGATCGCCCGGGCCAGCTCGAGGTGGGTGCCCGCATGGAAAACCGTGTTCAAGCCAAAGCGCAGCACGTCGGCAAATAGCCCCGTATGGTGCAACACGGCGATGATGTCATCCAGGCTCGGCCGGGGATGCCCCTCACCTTGCGGCGCGGCGGCCTCGCTGGCATACAGGAGGTTCTCGGCGATGGAGCCTTCGAACATGAACGGGCTCTGGAACACCATCCCGACGTTGGTGGCCATATCCTGCTTGGTCAGCCCGGAGACTTCCTGCCCGCCGATCATCACCTGCCCCTCGCCGTAGGCATACAGCTGGCCTATGCATAGGGCGAGGGTGCTTTTACCACTCCCCGAAAACCCCACCAGGGCCAGGTGCTCGCCGGGGTTCAGCTCCAGGTTGACGTCGTCCAGCAGCCGGATCCCGCTCTCGGTGGTAAAGGTCAGGTGCTTCACCTCCAGCCGGCCGTCGAGCTCGAAGGAGGGGCGGCCGGAGGGCTCGCGCGCGTGCTCGGGTGCGACGTCGAAGAATTCCATCGTGCGCCGGTAGGTGACGGCCCCGTCCTGGTAGACCTGGTAGAAATCGATCAGCTCGCGCCAGGGGTCGTAGAGCTTTTCCTGGGCGGACAGGAACGCGACCAGGGCCCCGAGCTCGAGCTCTCCTTTGATGGCCAGGTAGCCGCCCATCAGAAAGACCAGAAACGGCCCCAGGCCGGTGAAGAGGTTGTTGGTGGTTTTCACCGCATAGCGGTACAGACTCCAGACGATCCGTATCTTCCTGAGCTCTTCGGCCAGCCGGTCGAATTTGCGCCGTTCGAGACGGTAGGCGCCATGGCCGTGGATTTCTTGCATGCCGCCGATCGACTCCGCGATCCGGCCCGCAAAGATCCGCGACAGGTCGACGCGCTTCTGGTTGGCCCAATTCGCACGCCGCTGCAGGAAGGGGATGGCAATCATCGCCGCCGGGTAGATGCTGAGCGACACTGCCGCCAGCAGGGGATTCAGCCAGAACAGGTAGCCGGCAAACGCCAGCAGGGTCAGAACATTGGCCACCGGCGTGGACACGGCACTTCCAGCGAAGTTGGACGGGGACACCAGCTCGATCGCAAGGGCGTTGACGACGGTGCCCGGCTGGGTGTCGCGGAAAAAGCTGAGCGGCAGCGACAGGATATGGTCGTAAAGCGACGAGCGCATCCGCTTCAACACCCGCTGGGAGATGAGCGTCTCGAGGATGTTGATGGCGTATTTGCAGGCGTTGGCAAGGAGCACGGCGGCAAGGTAAAACCCGCAATAAACGAGCAGCAGGTCCAGATCGCGCAGGGTGATCGCCTGGTTGACGATGCGCTTTTGCATCTCCAGGGGCAGCACCCGGGCCACCACAATGACAGCGATCACCGCCAGCAGCAGCAGCTGCCAGCCGAGATTGCCGTCGAACACCCAGGAAAAAAGCGATCTCCGAACGATGGGCCGCTTAATCTTGCCCATGGCCGTCTCCTAGCGATGCGGCGCCCGCCCCGGCGGCCGGGCCCGATGAGCTTCCCGTTGCCGCACGTAAGGCCGAGGCGCGCAGCGACTATACTATCGGCGTCTTCGCATTGACAAGCGGAAAGTGGGCCGGGGAGGCTCACTCATCGATCCGCTGGACATCCGCACCCGGGGGAATCTCAAAGGTGAACAGCGAGGGGGCCAGATCGGCGTTGAAGCGCGTATTGAGGATGTCGATGCGCGTGTCGTCGCCGTATTCGTTCAGCGTGACGATGCGGGCGATCGTGTAAGTGCGCGGGGTGACGAGCAGGCGGATCTGGGAGATGTTCAACGCGCCCTCGTGCGGCACCATCCGCAGCTCGTAGAGGTTCTCGCCTTCCGGCGGGTGCAGCGTGATAGCGAACTTCCGGCGCACCAGGCGGATGTCCGACAGGAAGCTCGCCCCCTGGCCGTCCCGGAAAAACGCCGGTGCGCTGCCGGTCAGCACCTGGTTGTCGAGCGGCCGATAGATCCACAGCTTCTGGCCGTCGGTGATGATGGCCTGGGGCTCCGGCTTTTCGTACTCCCAACGCATCATGCCCGGATAGCGCACGTAGACGCGGCCCGAGGCGAAATCGGTGATCTCCATGGCCTTGATCGTTGATTCCTGTAGGAATTCGGCCGAAAACTGGGCGGCGGTGTAGCGCTTTTCGATCTCCCGCAACACGGTGTCCAGCGACGGCATCGCTTGCGCCCAGGCCGCGGCCGGCAGCGAGACGAGCACCGCCAACAGCACCATCACCACTTTCTCCAAGAGCCGATTCATGTCCCCCACCCTTCGCAAGGCCGTTGCTTGAAACCGCACGGTTTTCTTCACACCCCCCCCACCCACCCCCCTGCCATTCATAAGGGATGTTGAACGGGAGCGGGAAAAACGCGGATCACCGTCCCCGGACCGGAAGCCGGCCGGGAAATTAAAGCGGATCCCCGGGGAAGTCAATCGCCTCGACCCGCCCGAAGGCGGCCAGGCAGGCCTGATCGATCCAGGCCATCTGCCTGCGGGTCTCCTCCGCGTCGACCGCGACCAGGCGAACGCCGCGGGCGATCAGCGTCTCCATGGTGCCGCGGGCGAGCGCGGCCTGCTGGCGGCGGCTGCGCGCAAGGGCATCGGCAAGCCGGCGCTTGCGCTCTACGAGGCGGCGGTAGATGTCCGCCTCGTCCCCTGTCTCGAAAAGAAACTCCAGCATGAAGTCAAGCCCTGCCCGCCCCTGCCGCTCGCGCACATCGAACCGGTAGAGCAGACGGCCCAGAAAATCGACCGCCGCCGGCGTGGCATGGCAGCGGGCGTTTCGCCACAGGACGCGAAACCGGTTGGCTTCGGAGGGCCCCAGGGCGGAGGCGATCGCCCCCTCCAAGGCCGGCGGCACGGCACGCGTCAGCCGCAGGTGACCCACCCACTGCCGCGCCCGCGCGTCGGTCAGCTCCAGTTGCAGCCGTCCGCCGCCGTCCGCGAAGTCGAAAAAGAGCGCGAGCGGAGGGGCGGTTAGCCTCGCGACCAGGAGATCCACCTCCCCCGGCGTCAACCCCTGACCGGCAAGGAACTCCTCGATCTCGAGCTGAACCTCCTCATCCGGGAAGAAGAGCAGCGCCAGAACGCTCTCCGCGTCCGCGCCGCCGTCCGCCTCGAGCGGGGGGGCAGGGTCCCCGGCGCGAAAGGCCGGCAGGGTGGACTCGATGAACCCGAGGGTGTCGGGGCCGACCGTGAGGCCCCGCACCAGGATGTCGCGAATTCGCACCGCCAGACGGCCCGAATCCGGGGCGGTCGGGGGGTCAAACATAGGCGGCCATTTTGAGCATCAGCTCGTGCTTCTGGAGGGTGCCGGGCAGACGCTCCTTCAATTCGCCGTTGTCGAAAATGAACAAGAAAGGCACGCTCATGATGCTGAAACGGTCGGCCAGCCCCGGATGGGCATCGACGTTCAGCTTTCCGACCCGCACCCGCCCCTTGGACTCTGCGGCGAACTGTTCGATGACCGGCTGAACGGCCACGCAGGTCGAACACCACGGCGCCCAGGCGAACATCAAGACCGGCAGTGGCGATTTGAGCACGTGCCGCTCGAAGTCGCTCTCCGCGACCTCGATGGGCTGGGGGGCGAAAAGGGCGGAGGTGTCGAGCACCGCGCGACACTTCCCGCAGGTGGGGGACGCCTCCAGGCGGCTGGCGGGAATGCGGTTTTTAACCCCGCACCGGGGGCAGCGCAGCTTGTAGGTTTGACCGGCGGCGGACGGCTGCCCGAAAAGCGGCGCCCGGCAGCGACCGCACCGGGCGGCACCCGAGCCGCGTCGCTCGGCCGGAACGCGGTTGCCCGCCCCGCACTGCGGGCAGGCAACGATATCGGTGTTCGATGTATTCACGGCAGGCAAGATCCTCGTGCTTCGGTTTACAGCCTGCAACATAAGCCGGAATGGCGGCAAGTAAAGATGGGCGGCGCCCGCCTTCGACTGGTCGCCCGAACCGGGTCCGGGTTTTGCGCCGGCGGATGTTTGGTGATAGAGGTAAAAAGGATACGAGATGCGGGATACCGGATTCGGGATGCGGAAACAGAAGATTAAAGCTTCTTTTTCATCCCGTATCCCAAATCTTGTATCCTGTATCAAGGCACCATCCCGCATCCATGAGAGAGAACGAGAGATGTCCCGTTTAGAAACACAGGTGCTGATCATCGGGGGGGGCATCACGGGGGTCGGGTTGGCGCGCGACCTGGCCTTGCGCGGGGTGGCCTGCCTCCTGGTGGAGCGCAAGGACATCTGCGCCGGGGCCTCCGGCG